>DIKC01000059.1 GCA_002421565.1 Desulfobulbaceae bacterium UBA5628
GTCCGGCTTCCGCCGGAATATGCACCCTCGCCCCGGCGGGATAAACGTGGGTGCAAGCTCGATGCGCTGGACTGCATAGGATGCCGCCTGCGGCGGCGGGCTTAATTCTTCCCCCCTCACCCGCTGGGGGTGAGGCGAGGGGGGAAAAATTTATTGTTTTTGCGGTTCAAGAGCCGGGACCAGATCATCCATGTCGCATTCCAGGGCGCGGGCGAGCTTGCCGAGCAATTCCACACTGGGCGAACGCTTCCCCTGTTCCACCTGGGAAAGGGCCGCCGCCGATACATCGCAGAGCTTTCCGAGGGTCGCAAGAGTAAAACCGCGATATTCACGCCAGACCCGCAAAGGATGTTCATCAGTGCAGAGCCGATCAACAAATTCAGCGGGGAAGGTTTCCTCGCCGGCCGCAATCGCCGCCGAGGCGCTGCGGGCGTCGCAAATATCCTCAAGCTCTTCCATGCGTACAAGCATGGATTTCAGTTCCTCGTAGGGAATAACAGCGTACTCCGGGACGCCGTTTTGCTCGATAACTTGGACCTTCATTTGTAAACATCCCCCCTTGAGCCAATTTTGATCACCAGAATTACAAGCTGATCGTCGCGTACTTCGCAAATCGCCCGCCAACTCCCAACACGCAGTCGCCAAAAAGCCGTTCCATGCAATGGTTTCCAATCGCCTCGGTAAGCCGCCGGATCGGAAGCCAAAATGGAAAGCTCGGCACCGATCTTGGCTGCAATACCCTTCGGCATTTTGAGCTTCGCTTTGAGAGCCTGTTTGCTGTAGCGCGGTTCATACATGATGATATTGTAACTAAGAGTTAAGGCAATGGCAATAATCTTTTAACTTGTATCGCCCCCCTGGAAATGAGTTTCACCCCCCCCTGGAAATGGGTTTCACCCCCCCCTGGAAATACATTTCACCCTAACCATCATCTTAGAACCACCAACTAAACCATCAAGAGAACCACCACCACCACCACCCAACCCCCTCCTCCTGGATCAGGGGTGACGGCGATGCGGTTGCATGGGAACACGGAAAGGGCGGCCTGGTGGCCGCCCGGTGGTGGGTGGGTTTTTAAGGTTTTGAAGGAGGGAACAACGGGAGGAAAAGGGACGGTTATTGGTCGGCGCTGCCGGGATCAACGTCTGTTGGCATGGACCCCTGGCTGGCATAAAAAGAAGAAAACCTTTCTTTCAGTTTTATCCGGAAAAGCTCACCCAAAAGAGTGTTGGTCGCTTCTATTTCCAGGTTGATCAGAGTGATTTTTTGGTGATTCTTGGCGCCGAAATAAACAGCGACCAAAGCGCCAAGGATCAGTAGCAAACTTACCCGCGATGATAGGGTGACCGCAAACGTCATCAAGACCCCAAAAGCCGCTACCAGAATCACTCGCCAATCTTTCATCCCTTTTGCCCTGATCAGCTCGACCTGGTGTTGGTGAAGTCGGTGGATGTAGTAATCCGCCTTGCCGCTTCCTGTGTGGTTTTCATCCAGGATTTCATCCGGTCTTTTGAAACCATCACTGGTTGCAGTTTTTTCCATGGCTATCTCCCTTTGATTGTTTCAATGAGTAGTCTGAACTTATCCGATAACCTCTCCTGGATGCTTTTCTTCTCAAGTTGTTGGCCAATCGCCTTTCTCAAGGACTGGTTCTCAAAAGCTTCTTCGTAGAGGATCGTGATGGTGTTTGCTTTTTGGCGAGCTGTAAGGCGGATGTTCTTCCGCTCTTCGTGGTCTATCACGATGTGGATAGCCATCTCCAAAAGCTCTCTGTCAAGTTCACCGGACTTTTTGAGGTCAGATAACAGCATTGGGCCTTCGCCCAGCAAAAGCCACATCGGACTAACATCGCAGTCGGTGCAGATTTTTTTAAGCAAACTAGCTTCAGGAGTTCTTTCGCCAGATTCATAACGAATTACGGTATTACGCCCCAACGCGAAACGATTCCCGAAATCAACTTGACTTTCTTCTCCACGCACCTTTTTTAGTCTGTCGCCCAACTCATTGTTGTCGTTATGTTTTTTTGCCATTAGAAAATATCCATAAAAAATGGTTGCAAAAGTTACCGTATGGGTGCTATTGTTGCCGGACAAGATCATATTGCACGCTCAGTATACTATGTAGGAGGTTACAATGACAAACAAAATGGCCACCGATCTAGATCGCCTCGTCCCCTTGGGGATGGCGGCCGAGGCCACCAGCATCCCACTGCCGACGTGGCGGGCCTGGGCCTCAAAACGCCAAACCCCTATACCGATTGTGCGAGTTGGGACATTATTGCGTGTTCGGATGTCTGATATTGCTCGTCTGATCGCCGGCGAGATCACCACCCCGCCCAAGAAGCGGCGGGGCCGGCCAAGGAAAGCGGATGTCGTGGCCCGAGAGCGGGCCGAGGCGGCGGCCCAAGGAGAATAGGGAGTGTCCATCCGGCTCATGTCCATGGCCTGGTCGCTCGATTTGCCAGCTCCCCGCAAGCTCGTGATGCTAAAGCTTGCCGACCATGCCAGCGATGACGGGGTGTGCTGGCCAGCCCTGGACTATATCGCCGCCCACTGCGGGATGTCCCGCCGGATGGTCATGATCCATATCCATGCGCTCTGCGCGGCTGGCCTGGTCAGCCGAGAGCCTAGATATGATAGCCGGGGCGGTCAGAGTAGTAATCTATATCATTTGCATTTTTCCTCACCCTCATCGCCTCCGTCTGCATCGCCAGACCCGCCTCAGGCCCCGCCCGATGATCCTGGGCCGACCGTGTCGGCATCTGACACGGATACCGGCACCACGGCCCACCTGTCCGCCCCCGACGAGGTGGCGGAGTACGTCCGCCTGGCGGCGCAATACGGCCGCCCCGAGGAACAACCAAGTACCCCGGCCGGCCTGAGGCGGTATCTCCGGCGGGTCGGCCTGACAATCGAACATCGCGAGCAGATGGCGGCATGGCGGGCTGAGGAGGCCGCCCGGTCGGTGGATGACAACGCGGTGGATGTCTCCCTGTCGAGTTCCGACCGGGACGATCCGCCGCCAGATGAGCCGGCCGTCTGGCGGACGGCTCGGGAGCATTTGCGGGCTGGGATGCCGCCGAATATCTACGATTATGGATCGCTCCCCTGCGTTGCCTGCGGGAGGATGGCCAGACCCTGGAACTAACCGGCCCCGACCGTTTCTTCTGCTCCTGGGTGGCGGAAAATTATCTTTCCCAGATCCAGGCCGCCTTGGCCAGCACCGGCCACCCCAGCCTCCAAATCCATCTGCGGGCGGGGCCAGGGCCTCCATAGCGGGCGGCCGATGTGATTATGCCTGCCGCGTGGCTTGGTTGCGCGGACTAATTTCCCCACCAGACTTAACTACTGGATAAAACACGGAAATGAGCAAAGAAAAACCCTCCACATTGCGACGAGCCTGGCAGGGACGAGCCTGGCAGGATTGGCAACGGGGCGTCGAGATACATGACCGCTGGCGATATGTTCGCCGCGCCGAGGGCTGGATGCCCTGGGGGATCACCTTCCGAGTATGGGGGGTGCGGCTGGCCGAAATAGTCAGCCTGATAGTTACCGGCCGGGACATGCTGGATGCCGAGATGCGGCAATATGCCCGGCTGCCGGCGGATGACTGGCGCGGCAAGCTGATGAGGGAGGCGCTGTTCTGGATCGCCCAGGGCGACACGCCGGATGCTCTGGATGCGCGAGAAAGGCTGGGATATTGCTGGGGTCTTGGGATCGGCGGCCAATGTCGAGAGCAGGCCGCCGCGTGGTGGTTCTGGAGGGTGGTGGGAGAAAGGCTAGACGTCTCGCGTATTACGAAGGCTTAAAGAAAGAACCCTGGATGTTGGGTATTCGACACCGCTTAACTCCTCCGGCTCAAGCGGCGTAATCGAGCCATTCTTGACCCCTCGCCCTAGGAGCCAACAAAAAGCAAGGAAAAAGGCCGGCAGACCAAAGACCGGACTAAAGAAAAAATCAAACAGCAGTTCAAGCATGGCAAATCCTCCTTATGGGAATTTAACTTCATTTTAGATCGAGGGCCGCGAAAATGCAAAGAAAAAAGACAGCGGTAAGCAAAATTTCCCGCTGGAGTGTCGCCGCGATCACGGCGGCGGTCATGTCGGCCTGCGCCGCCAATCCGGCCCTGGCCCTGGATATGGAGTTTCACACCTATGGCGGCTTCGGGCCGGTCAGTCAGGCGTTCAGCAAAATCGCCCTGATCTTTTCCGATGCCGGATTCAACGGCCTGTTTTTCACGGTGGTGGCGTTCGGGATTCTGCTGGCCGGATTGGCCTGGCTGGTTCGGTGGAGTGAAAACATCCAGAAGGCCACCATGAGTTGGGCAATCTCGCTGTTTATCGGGGTGCTGATCTATCTCGGGCTGTTCGTTCCCAAGGCATCGCTGACGGTCTACGACCCGGTGCTGAACCGCTTTCAGACCATCGGCAATTTGCCGCAGGCGGTGGTGGCGCTGGCCGGGGCGACCAACCTGGTCGAGCGGGGGCTGATCGAGATCATCGACACGGCGGCGGTGCCGGGCGCAAAGTACACGGAGGCGGCCGGCGGTATAGGATTCCAGGCGTTGGCCAGGTCAACCACGATACCGCAAAAGGACGATAACGTGATGGCCAGCCTGGTCCGGTACATCGATGATTGCGTGTCCTTCGAGCTGATGCGGCCGGGGACCACCCTGTCGTTGGATATTTTGCGTCGGGGAACCACTGATTTTCTGCCGGAATTGGCCAAGGCTGTCCATCCCATGATCTGGACCGTCCACTACAGCGCCGCCACCCCCCAGGGCGTGTCCATGACCTGCACCGATGCGTGGAACGCTATCCAGCCGACCTTGGCCAGTCCTGGCTATTGGGCCGATGCGGTCAAGACCGCCTGCGCTGCCGGCGGGTTCACGCCGAGCATCCCCACCGACCAACAGGCTTGCCGCGATTTGATGACCGCCACCTTGCTCAATCAGGCCGGGGTCAGCAAGACCCCGGAAGGATTCCTCACCCAGGCCAATCTGGCCATGATCCTGGCCGACTTCTACTACAAGTCTGAGCCGCGCATGGCGGCACTGATGCAGGCTAATCAAGAAATCACCAGCAAGGGCGTCGGGGCCGGCATGGTCATGAATGAGTGGTTACCGATCATGCGGGCGGTGATGACGGCGGTGGCGGTTGGGCTGGTGCCGTTTCTGGCTTTGTTGGTGCCGACTGGCCTCTGGAAACAGGCGCTTTCCACTATGGTCGGATTTTTTGTTTTTCTCATGACCTGGGGCGTCGCGGATGCGGTGGTGCATGGGGCCGTGATGGATCATGCCGTGACCGCGTTCGAGGAGATCAGGCAGGCCGGGCTGGGGGTCTATGCCGCCCTGGCGCTGCCGGAGCAGTCCACCAAGATACTCGGCATGTTCGGGATGGTGAGGTCATCCAGCATGATGCTGGCCAGCCTGCTCACCATGATGCTGATCCGCTTCGGGGGCCATGCCTTGTCGATGATGGCGAGCAGCCTGCAAGGCGCGGTGCAGGGGGCCGGAGCGAATGCCGGCAAGACCATGCTGCCCGGCGGTGGGGTGAAAAAATCGCAAGAGGAAGTCGATCATGCCCGCATGCTGGATAAATACGCCACTTTGGACGAGGATCGGATCAATGGCGTCGGCAAGGGCGCGACCGAGGATTTGCGGCAGGCCGGGTTGCAGCAAGATTTTCGGCAGGTTGGATCGGCGCGGGCCGAAATGGCGGGAATGAGGCAGGCGATGAAAGAGGGGAACTTTTCTGGGTCGCCGGTCGAGTGGAACACCGGCCGGGCTGGCGCGGGTCAGAGCTACGTTGGCGGCGGCGGGGTGCAAACTCGTCATATCGGCCCCGGCGGGATGCAGGGCCGTCAAACCAGCAAGGATGTGGACGTTGGCGGCGGCTGGCAGCGGCAGTCTGACGTTGGCCAAGATGGCCAGGGGATGCACCACGACCGGAGCGGCTGGGCTTCGGCGGTGTTCTCCGAGGACAATGGGCAGCAGACCCTGTCGAAGGTGGACATTCCCGGCCTAAACGTCGCCGTCGGCAAAAGCGCCCAGCAGCAGCGGGTTCGCATGGCGGCCCAGGAATTATCCAGCAATAACTCCTGGGCGTTGTCGGACAGTGAGCTTCGTCAGCATGGGCTGACCAGGGCTGACCAGGAGAGCTTTCAGACGAGTTTGAGTCAAAATGCCAGCAAAGAGTACAGCCGGGGGCTGGATAATCTGTCGCGGTATGGGATTGATAAATCCTCGAATCTGGCCAAGGCGCTTCAAAGTAATGCGAGCGTCAAAGCCACGACCGGAAGCGGGTTTGAATTGCCGTTTGGTTTGGCGAAAGCCAAAATTGAAGGCCAAGTAGGCGGCGGCTATGAACTCAAAGGCACCACCAAGGACGGCGAATCGGTCAGCATCAGCCTAACCGAAAAAGAGGCAGAAGCGTTCAAACGGATGGAAAGCGAAGTGCGGACGCGGGCTATGACCGAGACGTTGAGCGATTCCAGTAACCTGAATTACGCCTCCGTCGTGGCCCAAAACCAGGGCTACGGCGAGGCCGAGAAATATATCAACCAGGCGCGACACGTCGAGGGAAACGAGGAGCGGTATGGCGCTGATCTGACCACTGCCTTTGTCCGGGCGCAAGCCCGGCAGACCGGCGGCGAGACGCCGGAGAACATCAGGCGCGTCGCTGACGGGCTGGGCCAGGCGGTGGCCAGCGGCAGCCTCGGGGATGCGGCTGGCCGGGNNGGGTAGACGATTATTTGCGGGGCCACAGCTTTTACGGCCCCTCCGCCCGCCAGGAGGTGGTGGATACCATCGACGCCACCCATGCCAGGCTGACCGGCCGGGGGGCGGAAGTGAAGGGTCGGGTCGAGCCGGCCGCCGACCACGCAGCGGCGAAACCCGCGGGCATTGGCCCGCAGACCTTCGCGCCGCTGGACAGCCGTGGGCTGGAGCCGGGCAACGTGGCTGCTGCCGGGGCCGATCTTACCGGCCGGGCGGATGCGATCAGGGAAAAGCATTTCGATGACATGCACGGAAACGGCCGGATCAAAAACGGGCCGGTGGCCCAGGCCATTCATAATGCCGGCAACTATGCCAAGTACCACCTGGACGGCAGCCATACAGATCCGGGCATCCTCAAACCGGGTGAACGGATCAGCGGCCAGGGCGGCGGGTTGGGCGAAATGATCAAGGACATCGGCGACAAGGCCGGCGGGTTGCTCGATAGGATCGGCCCGCTGCCGGCCGGGGCGGCTACCGGCATGTTCGGGCCGATTGATCCGCCGCGCCCGGGTGTTGCGGGAGAACAGCCTGCACCGCCTGACATGGCCAACCAGGCCCCCTATGTAGGCGGCCCGGTCCCAAGCGGAGCCGCCCTGGGGCATCCCTTCCTGAGCGATTCCCCGCCGCATGATCCGGCCGGGGTTCACCAGGGGCCGGCCGCCGACCAGGCAGCGGCGAGAACCGCAGGCGACGGGTTGCCACAGGGGGCGCCGCCCCAGCCGGTGAAGGTGGTCACGG
>DIKC01000061.1 GCA_002421565.1 Desulfobulbaceae bacterium UBA5628
GCTTGCGGACAGCGGCCTTGGCCGGGGCCGGAGCCAGGCCAGCGTCGGCCGCCGCTTCGGAGCCGCCGGCTGTGGGGGCAACGACCTCCTTGCCTCCATCATTAGACGCCCGCGGCTGGGCCGGGACGGTCGCCGCATCGCCCTCTTGTTCCTGCTTGGCCCTTGCCTTGGCCCGCTGGCTTCTGGCCCGACGGGCAGCGCCGCTACGGCTTGAGCGTTTCGGCTTGGCAATGGTCGTTTCGCCGGACGCTTCGGAAGCGGCGGGCGTTGTAGTTGAGGCGCTCGGCCCGGCAGCCGGCGGCGAGGGGGTAGTGCGTTTTTCGGTTGAATCAGGCATGGAGCCGTTATCCTTTTGGGTAGTCGTAGTGTTCTTCTTGGGAGCCAGCCATTGGCTGACCCGGGCAATTACCGAACGTGGTTTATCATCGTGGTTGTCGTTGCTCATGATTGTTCCGTTGACGTTACTGGGGTGGGTTGAAAATAGTCCTGGTTGCGATGGGAGGCAAGCTGGGCCAGCCCCCGGTCGCACAGTCCTTGCAAAAGAGCCGCGGCCGCAACCGGCGCGAGGCCGAGGGCGGTGGCCACATCATCCTTGGTGCAGGGGCGCCGCTTGAGCAGATTGAGTACCTCTTCCTCGCTTACCTGGCGGAATTTTTCCCGGTGATCGCGGCTCGCCGGGTCGGTGAGGATGTCCACCGGCAGGGCCGGGAAATAAGCGGCCGCCGCTCGCATCTCCGCCAAATCCAGGGGCCGGGCAAAGGCCTCCAAAGGCGGACGGGCCACGGTGTTGAGCTGAATCCGCTCCGGCTTGATCCGGGCCACCGCTGCCTGGAGGGCGGCCAGGTCTTCCGGCTGATCGTTGATTCCCTTGGCCAGAAGAATCTCCAGCCAGCAGCGGCCGGTAAACTCCCGCCCGAACGCGACCAGCCCCTCAATCACCAGATCGAGAGGAGCACATGCCGCCGGCCGGTTGATCCGGCGATAGCTCTCCTCCCGGGCCGCGTCCAGGGAAGGGATCACGATGTCGGCAACCGCCAGCTCGGCCCGCACCTCGGCCAGATGCAGTAAAGAGCCGTTGGTCAACACCGCCACCGGCTTGTCGCTGATCGCCTTGAGATGACGGATGATCTCGCCGAGGCCGCTGTGGAGGGTGGGTTCGCCCGAGGCGGTAACGGTCAGGACATCGAGCCGGGCTACCGCCTCCCGGTCGGCAAAAAAGGCGTCGATCTCGGCGATAATCCCGGCGGTGGGAATGTACTCCCGCCGTTCGCAGGTAAAATTGGTGATCGGCCCTATTTCGCAATAAATACAGTTGAAATTACAGATTTTAGGAGGGAGAAGGTCGATGCCTAAAGAGATGCCGAGCCGGCGCGAGTTGACCGGACCGAATATTGAATTCATCCGCGGATATGTCCCAATTCAGAAGTCGAAAGCCATAAATTGTTTATTTTGCTAAAGATTAACCGCCCCAACTGTATAGCACCAAACGATAATTAGCAAGCCTATTCTGGCGTTTACGTCGACCGCGACGGCCGGCAAACCTTTATCCTTGACACCGACCGGCCCGCCTACTAAGTAAGGCGTGATACCCGCCAGATCAATGGCAAAATATATCCGCAGCCGACAAGGACTCACGATCATGCGAAGCGACGCTTTACGCAAAGGATTGGAACGGGCCCCCCACCGTTCCCTGCTCAAGGCGATGGGCTACACCGACGAGGAAATCCGCCGCCCCCTGGTGGGGATCGCCCACGCCCATAATGAAATCATTCCCGGCCATATCCACCTCGACCGGATCGTCCAGGCGGTCAAGGACGGGATCCGGATGGCCGGCGGCACCCCCATTGCCTTCGGCACCATCGGGGTCTGCGACGGGCTGGCGATGAATCATCAAGGCATGAAGTATTCCCTGGCCAGCCGCGAAATCATCGCCGATTCGGTGGAAATCATGGCCATGGCCCATCCCTTCGACGCCCTGGTGATGGTGCCCAACTGCGACAAGGTGACCCCGGGCATGCTGATGGCCATGCTCCGGGTCAACATTCCGGCCCTGATGGTCAGCGGCGGGCCCATGCTCACCGGCCGCTTCCGGGGCAAGGATGTCCACCTGGTCAGTGTTTTCGAGGGAGTCGGGCGGGTACGGGCGGAAACCATGAGCCTGGAAGAATTGACCGAACTGGAAGACAAGGCCTGCCCCGGCTGCGGCTCCTGCGCCGGGATGTTCACCGCCAATTCGATGAACTGCCTCACCGAGGCGGTGGGCCTGGGGCTGCCCGGCAACGGCACCATCCCGGCGGTGGCGGCGGCCCGTATCCGTCTGGCCAAGCAGGCCGGGATGACGGTCATGGAACTGCTACGGGAAAACATCCGCCCCCGGGACATCGCCACCCGCGAAGCCTTTGAAAACGCGATGGCAGTGGACATGGCCCTGGGCTGCTCCACCAACACGGTGCTGCATGTCCCGGCCATTGCCCGCGAGGCCGGGGTGGATTTGCCGCTGGCCATGTTCAACGAGGTGAGCGCCAAGACCCCTCATTTGTGCAGCCTGATTCCCGGCGGCCCCCACAGCCTCCAGCAGCTTGACGAGGCGGGCGGGGTGGCGGCGGTGATGCAGGAATTGGCGGAAACCGGGGCCGGGATTCATCTCGACATCATCACCGCTACCGGCCGCACCCTGCGGGAAAACCTGGCCGGAGTCAAGGTGCGGGACGCCGAGGTGATTCGTCCGACCAGCAACCCTTATCACAAGATAGGCGGGATCGCGGTGCTGTACGGCAATCTGGCCCCGGACGGAGCGGTGGTCAAGCAGTNNCAGTCGGCGGTGGCCGAGGAGATGCTGCGCCACACCGGCCCGGCCCGGGTCTTTGATTCCGAGGCCGAGGCTCAAGCCGCCATTCTCGACGGCGCCATCGAACCGGGCCAGGTGGTGGTGATCCGCTACTGCGGCCCCAAGGGCGGGCCGGGGATGCCGGAAATGCTCTCCCCCACCGCCGCCATCATCGGCATGGGGTTGGGCAAAAGCGTGGCCCTGATCACTGACGGCCGCTTCAGCGGCGGCACCCAGGGGGCCTGCATCGGCCATGTTTCGCCGGAAGCGGCCGAGGGCGGCCCCATTGCCCTGGTCCGGGAAGGGGACGAGATCAACATCGACATTTCCAACCACCGCCTGGAACTGAACGTCCCGGCCGCCGAGCTGGAAAAACGGCGGGCCGCCTGGCAGCCGCCCGCGCCCCGGATCACCAGCGGTTACGCGGCCCGCTATGCCCGGCTGGTAACCTCCGGCAGCACCGGCGCGGTGCTCAAGGATTCCTTTTAAACGGCATGACCCTCCGGCCCCGCCCAGCACGCTTCGGCCTCATCGCCGTCCTGGTTCTGCTGCTCTGGCCGCTCCGGCCGGCGGCTTGCGAGACGGGGTCAGGTCTTGCATTGCAACAGGTTGTTGCAATGCAAGACCTGACCCCAGCACCCACAGCACCCATGCTGCCTGCGGCTCCGATCACGCCCACCGCCCAACCGGCACCTTGGGAAATCGTGGCCGATACCCTCTTCCATTACCAGGAGCCGGAGGGAATTTTCGCCGAGGGCGATGCCATTCTCAGCCGCCCCGGCTCCGATCTGGTGATCCGGGCCGATTGGATGCGTTACGACGTGGAGCGTGGAGTGGTCAAGGCCCGGGGCCAGGTGCTGATGATCTCGGCCAGCGAGGAAATCGAGGCCGACGCCGCCACCATCCATCTCGACAGTCAGACCGGCAGGCTGGAGAGCGCCACCATCTTCCTGGCGGAAAACGAATTTTACATCAAGGGCGAGACCATCGACAAAACCGGGGAGGAGAGCTACCGCATCCACCAAGGCTGGTTTTCCGCCTGCCTGCCGGAGGAGGAAAACTGCGGCCAACGGCCGGCCTGGTCGATCCGCAGCAAGGAGGCCGAGGTCACCCTGGAGGGGATGGCCCATCTCTATCACGCCACCTTCCAGGTCAAGGAGCAGCCGGTGGCCTATACCCCCTACATGATTTTACCGGGCAAGACCAAGCGGGAAACCGGCTTTCTCTTCCCGGAATGGTCCTCTTCCGACCGGGACGGCTTCGGCTTCAACCTGCCTTTTTTCATCAATCTCTCGCCCAGCGCCGATGTCACCCTCTACCCCAGCTACCTGAGCGAACGTGGCCTCCTGGCCGGGGCTGAATTCCGCTACGAGGCCGGCCCCGGTTCCCGGGGGATGTTCATGCTCAGCCTGCTCAAGGACGATCTCACCGACACCGATGTCGATGAATACAAAAGCGACGGCCTTCTGCGCACCAATGAAAACCGCTACTGGCTGCGGGGCAAGGCGGATCACGATTTCGGGGAAAATCTGGCCGGCCGCCTGGATTTCGATCTGGTTTCCGATCAGGATTTTATTCAGGAATTCCGCGACGGCGCCCAGGGCCGGGAAGAGAGCAACCGGGGATTCGAGCGGATGTTCAAACGATCGTTGCAGGAAGAAACCCTGACCGAGCGTGAATCCTCCCTGCAAATGATCAAAAACTGGAACATCATGACCCTGGCCGGCGAGATGCACCTGGTCCAGGATGTGCAAAACGACGTGCTGCCGGGTGGCGGTCGCCTGGCGCGTCCCACCACCCCCTTGCAGGCCCTGCCCCGGATCGATTTCAGCGGCCGCACCCCCTTGCTTACCGGCCGGCGGCCGCTGAGCCTGGCCTGGAACAGCGAATACGTCAATTACTGGCGGCAACGCGGGATCGGAGCCCATCGTCTCGATCTTCATCCCAAGCTGATCACCCCCATGCCCCGCAGCGGCGGCTGGACCGAGGGCAAGGTCAGCGTCGGGGTCCGGGAGACCATGTATCAGGTTCAGACCAATCAGGGCGCCCCTTGGGAACATGAACGGTTCCAGGATCGCACCGGCTTTGATCTCGAGGCCAACCTGGCCACCCTCCTGATGCGGAAATTCAGCCTCACCCGGAACGAAGGCCAGGCCTGGCTGGAACACCTGATCCGGCCCAACCTAATTTACAAATACGCCAGCCATTCCCAGGAAAACAAACTGCCCAGCCTGGACGGGATCGACCGCCTGGGGACAAGCAACCAGTTGACTTACGAGTTGAATAATTATCTGGAAATGGGCGGCATTAACCGCCAGGAGAAAAACGCGGAAAACTTATGGAGCCAGCAAATTGCCTCTTTCCAGCTGGCCCAAAGCTATGATCTCAACGAGGCGCGACGGGAATTTTCCGCGCTTGTTGACGAACAGCGGCGGGAATTTTCCGATCTCCGTTTCGACCTGAGCGCCTCCCCCTGGGAACGGCTCAGCTTCCGCTACCAGACCAACCTCAGCATGTACGGCCAAGGGATCAACCGCTACCATCTGACCGGCGGCTACACCCTGGAACAGGGCACCAGCTTTTCCACCGATTACCGTTACCTCAAGCACAGCGGCATGGCCGAACCCTACTTCTACACCACCTCCGGCGACTCCCTCCACGACCTAATAGGCAGCATCACCTCGCCGCTCACCGAAACGATCACCGTCCACGGCGGCCTGACCACCTCGCTTTCCGACAATCATATCAGCGAAGCGGCCCTGGGCCTGCGCTACAAGCCCCATTGCTGGATGGTTGATCTTGAGTTCCGCCGCTACATCGATGAAAAAACCTTTATGATTATCTTTACCCTGGACGGCATCGGCCCCGCCTTTGACTGGTACAAGGAGAAAATTTAGGGTAAGATAGCGGTTTCATTTTTTCCATTTACGATAAGGAGAAGGATCATGGGAGAAAATTACTTCAATCGCCTGCCGTTGCGCCTGCAACTTGAGGAACTTGGCCAGTGCCGTTTTATGGACGCCGCGGAATTCAACGACGGGGTGGCGGCATTAAAGGGTAAAAAAATCGTCATTGTCGGCTGCGGCGCCCAGGGCTTGCACCAAGGGCTCAACCTACGGGACAGCGGCCTCGATGTTTCCTATGCCCTGCGGCCGGAGGCGATCAGCAGCCAGCGCCAGTCCTGGAAGAACGCCAGCGGCAACGGCTTTACCGTCGACACCCCGGAAAAGCTGATCCCCACCGCCGATCTGGTGATCAACCTGACCCCGGACAAGCAGCACAGCAAGGTGGTGGCCGCGATCATGCCCCTGATGAAGCAGGGCGCCTGCCTTTCCTACTCCCACGGCTTCAACATCGTCGAGGAAGGGATGGAAATCCGCAAGGACATCACGGTGATCATGGTCGCTCCCAAATCTCCCGGCACCGAGGTGCGGGAGGAATACAAGCGCGGCTTCGGGGTGCCGACCCTGATCGCGGTCCATCGGGAAAACGACCCCAAGGGCGAGGGCTGGGAGCTGGCCAAGGCGTATGCCTGCGGCACCGGCGGTCACCGGGCCGGGGTGCTGCAATCATCCTTCGTGGCCGAGGTCAAGTCCGACCTGATGGGCGAACAAACCATCCTCTGCGGGATGTTGCAGGCCGGCAGCCTGCTCTGCTTCGACAAGATGGTGGCAAAAGGAATCGAGCCCGGCTACGCCTCCAAGCTGATCCAGTACGGCTGGGAGACGATCACCGAGGCATTGAAACACGGCGGGATCACCAACATGATGGACCGCCTTGCCAACCCGGCCAAGATCGCGGCCGCCAAGCTGGCCGATGAATTGAGCGAAATCCTCCGGTCGCTGTTTGAAAAACACATGGACGACATCATGAGCGGCGAATTTTCCCGGACCATGATGGCGGACTGGGCCAACAACGACGCCAATTTGCTCAAATGGCGGGCCGCCACCGGCGAAACCGCCTTTGAGAAGGCGACCTCCACCAGCGCCGAAATCAGCGAGCAGGAGTACTTTGACCACGGCATCCTGATGGTGGCGATGATCAAGGCCGGGGTGGAACTGGCCTTCGACACCATGACCGCGGCCGGAATCAAGGAAGAGTCCGCCTATTACGAATCCCTCCACGAGGTGCCGCTGATCGCCAACCTGATCGCCCGCAAAAAGCTCTACGAAATGAACGTGGTAATCTCCGACACCGCCGAATACGGCTGCTACCTCTTTGCCCACGCGGCCGTGCCCCTGCTCGCCGATTTCATGAGCAAGATCGACACCGACGTGATCGGCCGGGGGCTGACGGTAAAGGACAACGGGGTGGACAACCGGGAGCTGATCCGGGTCAACGAAGAAATCCGCTACACCGGAGTCGAGGAGATCGGGGCCGAACTGCGGGGCTACATGGGAGCGATGAAGGCGATCCGCTGAGGGGCCTCAAGGTGTACCCACCCCTGAGTAAACAAACCCTTGCGCACGCATTTTGGCAGGATCGTAAACATTGCGCAGGTCGATAAAGATAGGGGTGTTGAGCAGGGCTTTAATACGAGGCAAGTCCAGGGCGCGGTACTGGTTCCATTCGGTCAGCAGCACCACGGCATCGGCTCCTTGGCAGGCCTCGTAGGGGGTTTGGCAGAAAGTGCATTCCGGTAGTATCGCCTTGGCTTCTTCCATGGCCTGTGGGTCGTGAACCTGCAAACGGGCACCTTTTTCCGCCAAAGCTGGCAAGATGGTCAGGGCCGGTGCTTCCCGCATGTCATCGGTTTCTGGCTTGAAGGCCAGCCCCAGCACCGCAATGGTTTTATTCGCCTCACTGCCGAGGGCCTGGCGAATCTTTTTGATCATCCGGGCTTTTTGGCCGTGATTTACTTCCACCGCCGCCTCCACCAAGCGCAAGGCGTTGCCATGTTCCTGGGCGATACGTAATAAGGCCAAGGTATCCTTGGGAAAACATGATCCACCGTAACCAGGCCCTGCGTGTAGAAATTTACGGCCGATGCGCCCATCCAGTCCCATCCCCAGGGCCAGTTGCTTTACATCGGCCCCAACTTCTTCACAAAGGTTGGCCATTTCATTGATAAAGCTGATCTTGATGGCCAAAAAGGCGTTGGCTGCGTATTTGGTCAACTCGGCGGTTCGGCAGTCGGTGGCCACAAAAGGGATCGCGAGCCGGTAGAGTGGCTGATATATCTCCTTGACCAATTCAATGGCTCTCGGGGTGGCCGCGCCGATGACAATGCGATCCGGGTGGGTGAAATCATTGATCGCCGCACCTTCCCTTAAAAATTCAGGGTTGGAAACCATATCAAACTCCGCCCGTGGATTTTCCTGGCGGATAATCCGGTCGATGTTGTCGGCGGTGCCCACCGGAACCGTACTTTTATCAATCACCACGGTATAGCCTTGCAGGTAAGGGGCGATATCCCGGGCCGCCTGATAAAGATAGTGAAGGTCGGCATAACCATTGCCGTGACGATGACTGGGGGTACCTACCGCCAGAAACACCGCCGCCGCCTCAGCCACCGGCTCTGCCACGACGGTGGTAAAATTGAGCCGTTGTTCGGCCACATTCTTAGTAAGCAGCGCGTCCAGGCCCGGTTCGTAAATCGGCACCTCTCCCCGCTGCAAACCGGCAATTTTTTTCTCGTCGATATCAACACAGGTAACCTGATGACCGAATTCAGCCAGACAAACCCCTGAAACCAAGCCGACATAACCGGTGCCGATGATGGTTATTTTCATCCCTGCCCCCTCTGTTGAGTACAATGATTGATCAGCGCTGGAATATCCCCCAAACTCCGTTTTTTTCCA
The DNA here is from genome assembly GCA_002421565.1 of Desulfobulbaceae bacterium UBA5628. Classification (GTDB taxonomy): domain Bacteria; phylum Desulfobacterota; class Desulfobulbia; order Desulfobulbales; family Desulfurivibrionaceae; genus UBA5628. Next base: position 8,629 of record DIKC01000061.1, read on the forward strand.
AGCGTATTTTGTTGAGCATGCTCTTTTTTGTTTGTATTGTCGGAGCTTTTCGGTACATTCTCAACCAGTGAACACATAACCCGCAACAGTTTTTGCGCAGACCATGGGAGCACGGCATCAGCATGAAAGTGGAGACGATTCTGGTTACCGGGGCTGCCGGGTTTATTGGCTTTTTTCTTTGTCGGCGGCTGTTGGCCGAGGGGAAAAAAGTGGTCGGGGTCGATAACCTGAACGACTACTATGATCCGGCCCTGAAAAAGGCCCGCCTCGCTCAATTAAATGATCATCCGGCTTTCACCTTCCAGAAACTGGATATTGCGGATCGCCCCGGGGTATCCGGGGTTTTTGCCGCGTATAGCTTTGACGTGGTGGTGAATCTGGCAGCTCAAGCCGGGGTGCGGTACTCCCTTGAGAACCCCAATGCCTACGTGGATGCCAATCTGGTTGGTTTTGCCAATATATTGGAAGGATGCCGTCACAGTGAAATAGCGCATCTGGTTTTTGCCTCCTCCAGTTCGGTCTACGGCGCAAACCGCAAACTGCCCTTCTCGGTCCACGACAACGTCGATCACCCCGTATCTCTCTACGCGGCCACTAAAAAAGCCAATGAATTACTGGCCCACTCTTACAGCCATCTCTACGGCCTGCCGGCGACCGGCTTACGTTTTTTTACTGTATATGGTCCATGGGGCAGGCCCGATATGGCCTACTTTCTCTTTACCAAGGCGATTCTAGCCGGGCAGCCCATCAAAATATTCAACCATGGCAAAATGAGCCGGGATTTTACCTATATCGACGATATCATCGAGGGCGTTTTCAGGGTAATGCACAAACGGCCCGAGGCCACCCCGCCTGCCGGCGACGCCGCACCAAACCCGGCCACCAGTAACTGCCCCTACCGAATCTACAACATCGGCAACAACCAACCAGAAGACCTGCTTCACTTCATCGACATCCTGGAACAACTGCTGGATCGCCAGGCCATCCGGGAATATCTGCCCATGCAGGACGGAGATGTGCCCGCCACTTGGGCGGATATCGACGAGCTTGCCAACGATGTCGGCTTCAAACCCGCAACAACGCTGGCTGATGGATTGCAACGATTTGTTTTATGGTACAAAGATTACTATCTGGCCCGATAATGAACAAAAAATGTGGCGCAGGAAACAGGGATCAAGGTTGAATTGTTTGTTGATTGAACCTCTTCACATACTGCTGAACCGGCGACGGCGGCTGCGCATGGCCCTGTTGCTGGGCGGACTGCTGCTTGGCGGACTACTGGAGATGATCAGTATCGGCAGTATCCCTGCCTTCGTGGCGCTGCTGGTCGCGCCGGAACGCCTCTTTACCTTGTTGCCGGAAAACGATTTAACCATCGGTATGGTTAACATGGAACCGGCCACCTTGGTGTTTACCGGCGCACTTTTCCTGGCCGGGCTTTTTTTCGTCAAAAATCTTTACCTGGCCGGGCTGATTTATGCCGAACAACGCCTGATTCGTGATGTCAACATTACGGTTTCCCTCCGCCTTTTAAGGGCCTATCTTTACGCTCCCTACGTTTTTCATCTGCAACATAATCCCGCCAAACTTATACGTAAAATTACTTACGACAGCGTTCAGGCAGTACAGGTCATCTCCGGCGCCATGCGGATAATGCGGGAATGTCTGGTACTGTTGGTGGTCTTTGCCCTGCTGATGCTGATGGACCCACTGGTTTCGCTGGCAATCTTTCTGTTGCTGGGCGCCACTACCAGCGTTTTCTACTTGCGGGTGCGGCAGACCCTTGCCGCTCGTGGCCGTTTGGAACAACAACACCGGGCCGCCCAACTCAAAGCGGTCAACCAGGGTCTGGGCGCCATCAAGGACGCCAAGGTAATGGGCCGCGAAGCCAGCATCCTTAAGGAGTACGAGCAGGAAACCCGCGGGCTCCAACGCCAGCAGCTTTACCTGCGGGTGGTGAGCGAGTTTCCCAAACTCTTTTTGGAAGCGACAGCCATCAGCGCGGTTCTGGTGGTCAGCGTAATTTTTATGTTGCTGGAACGACCGGCTCAGGAGATGTTGCCGGTGCTTACCCTGCTGGCGGTGGCGGTGGTGCGGATGATCCCGGCCTTCAACGGCATCAGTTGGGTGCTGAGCAGCATGCGCTTTCAGTTGCCTTGCCTGGAAACCGTATGCCGCGAGCTGACCCGGTTGCAAGACCCCGCCGGAGAGCAGGAGTTAAACAACGAACCGAATACCGCCGCCGACGCTGATCGTCAACCATTACAAAAGGCTATCAGCCTGGAAAATGTATGGTTCCGCTACCCCGAAGCCGCCGATGAGACCCTGCGGGGAATATCGCTGACCATCGCGGCGGGCGAATCGGTGGCCCTGGTCGGCCCCAGCGGTTCCGGCAAAAGCACCCTGGTGGATATCATCCTCGGCCTGCTATCTCCCACCGCCGGGCAGGTGCTGGTGGACGGAGAAGATATTCACAACCGGCTGGCAAGCTGGCAGCGCCAGATCGGTTATATTCCCCAGGATATCTATCTGCTGGACGACACCATCCGGCGCAACATCGCCTTCGGGCTGGACAACCAGGAAATCGACGAGGTCGCTGTGAACGAGGCAATCCGGGCCGCGCAACTGGAAGAATTTGTTGCCACCCTGTCGCTGGGTTTGGACACCGTAATCGGCAACCGGGGCGTCCGACTTTCCGGCGGCCAGCGCCAGCGGGTCGGCATTGCCCGCGCCCTGTACCATAAGCCCAAAGTACTGGTGATGGACGAAGCCACCTCGGCCCTGGACAACGACACCGAACGCGAGGTGATTGTCGCCATCAACCGCCTGCGGGGGGAACTCACTTTGATTATGGTGGCGCACCGGCTGACGACGGTGGAGGGGTGTGATCGTGTATATACGCTGAGTAGCGGGGCATTATTCTATGGGGATACGGCAGACAACCCTGTCGGCTGAGCGAAAACGACTATGACTCCCACCTTTTTGGAATACCAAACAGCGATTCGCAACACTTTAGGCCTACTGATCCCGAATGACGCCCATCTCGCCCTGTTTGATTTTCCCAATTATTCGAACGTAGGAGACAGCGCCATTTGGCTCGGTGAATTATGTTATTTACAAACCCTGCCCAAAGTAAAGATTGTGGCGGCTGAAGATCTCAGTGTCATGTCCAGAAGACTCCCTGATCTGCCGGACGGAACTTTGATTCTGATTAGTGGAGGCGGCAATCTCGGTGATCTTTGGCCACAACACCAGGCATTGAGGGAACGGCTGATCGAACACTACCAGCACCATCGGATTATTCAACTCCCCCAATCCATCCATTTTCAAGACAAACGCAACGAAGCAAGATGTCGAAAGGTTTTCAACAAACACCGTGATTTCCATCTATTAGTCAGGGATCATGTCAGCCTGGATTTTGCCAGACAAATATATCAGGGTCCGATACACCTCTGTCCCGACATGGCGCTGTATCTGGGCAAATTGTCGAGAACTGTTGCGCCATCCCATCCCATTTTTTGTCTGCTACGTTCCGACAAAGAAAAACTGGCATCCCCGCACTCCCCCAGCGTGGGTAACACGGAGGTGGCCTGCAACGACTGGTTGGAGGAGGCCACAAGCTTATCGCATCAGGCGATCTCCTGGGTTCAAAAGAAAAGAATTCGCCCCTTGTTCCCCCATGCTTTTTTTCACAAGACACGACTCAATCTTTACAACCATCTGGCCCAGAAGCGGCTGCATCGCGGTTGCAATCTTCTCTGTACAGGTCGGGCAGTAATTACAGATCGTCTCCATGGTCATATCCTTTGTACCATGTTGGAAATTCCACATGTGGTATTGGACAACATCTACAGAAAAATCGGAAATTTCCGGGATACATGGAATACCGGGCACGGCCTATGCTTGGAATCAACAAGTACGAACGATGCAATACGTCTTGCTCAACACCTCCTGCTTTCGCGAGATGACAGTGATGCGTGACAAGAAACCCGCCCATCACAGACGGGGCGTAGTACAAGCTACCGCTAAAGATCAGACTAGGTGTGCAGACAGTTCGCAGTTCGCTAAAAGCAACTCCTATAGCTCTTAACAATGATTACCAAGCTACGCTATGGCCATAAAAAATAATATCCCTTCACCTCCCGGTGTCAGTGTTGTGATCTGTTGCTACAACAGCGCAACTCGCCTGCCTGACACCATAGGCCACCTGCTGGCGCAGGACATCCCGGCTGGGCTTGCCTGGGAGATCATCGTCATTAACAACGCCTCCACCGACAACACGGCGCATGTTGCCCATTCACTATGGCCCGAAGATGCTCCTGCTCAGCTCCGGGTGGTCGACGAACCTGAACGCGGCCTCATCCACGCACGCAAGCGAGGGCTTCGGGAAGCCAGATATGAATTGGTGAGCTTTATTGATGACGACAACTGGATTGCTTCCGATTGGGTTCGGCTGGCCTTCGAGATTATGGCGACAAATCCTGCAATTGGTGCCTGTGGTGGCCAGAATGAAGCCGTATTCGAAGTCGAACCACCATTCTGGTTTGATCGTTTCAAGCGCTCTTACGCGGTGGGAACCCAAAACGACACCCCCGGCGATCTCACCTGGAATGAGGTCCGGTATAACCGTTATCTGTGGGGGGCAGGGCTTATCGTGCGGAAGGCTGCCTGGCAGCACCTTGAATCCGAAGGCTTTACCTTTATCCTTTCGGGAAGAACCGGTAACTCTCTCAAGTCGGGGGAGGATTATGAACTGTGCGATGCCCTTCGACTTACCGGCTGGAAATTGTGGTATGCACCGGAGCTGAAATTGGAACACTACCTGCCTCGTGAAAGACTCACCTGGAATTATCTAAAAAGGCTTCACTACGGCTTTGGGGCAGCAAACACCGGCCTCGACCCGTACCGGTCACTGGCCGATGGACCCGGCAAGCCTCCCCGCCATCTATTCGGGAAATATTGGATATTTGAAATACTGCGTTGCGTCTATAGATTAACGATCCGTCACCCAATCGGCTTTCTCTGTGGAAAATCTTTCAGGTTCACCGGAAACCATATCGTTCTTGCCAGCTGCTTCCAGATCGGCAGATTGGTGGAACTGGTCAAATTGCGCGGCAAGTACGACCGTAACTTCGTAGCAGTAAGGAGTGCGCGCCCTGGGCAGGCCGGGCATTACGGCAGAATTGAGTGGCCTATAATGAAAGAGAATTACAAGAAAACACGTAATGACGAGAAAAATATCGTCATTGGCATCCCCACCTTCCGCCGCCCGCAATGCCTGTGGCGGCTACTCGACTCGATTGCCGCGCAACAGCCCCCTTTCACCCCCCATGTGCTGGTGGCCGACAACGAGGGAGAAGGCGGGGCCGGCCTCCGGGTGGTTGAGGAGGTTCGCGACCAGGGCTTCCCTTTTCCACTGGTGTCGATTGCCGTCCCGGAACGGGGCATTTCGCGGGTGCGCAACGCCTTGCTGAAGATCGCCTTTGATGATATGGGGGCCGATGCCCTGGCAATGGTCGATGATGATGAGCGGGTGGAGCCGGGGTGGCTGGCCGCGCTGGTGGCCATGCAGGAACAGGGTGGCTACGACGCGGTGGGCGGAACCGTGATTCCCGAATTTGAGGTGCCGACACCGAGTTGGGCGGAAGGATTGCACACCTACCGCATCCGAACGCAGCCGGCTGGGGACGTGCCTGGTATTTATGGGGCAGGTAGCGTCCTTCTGAACCGTACAATCCATACTGATTTTCAGGGCGTTTGGTTTGATCCGGCTTTTGGCTTGAGCGGCGGGGAAGACACCGAATTTTTCACCAATCTCCAGCACCGGGGTGCCTCATTTGGTTTCGCCCCACTGGCCATCACCCATGAGTTCATTCACGCCAGTCGCCTTACCAGAAAATGGGCGCTTCAAAGGGAATATCAAGTGGCTGCTTCGGAAGCCAGGCGCTTTAAACGCTACCATCCCACAGTACGGGGCTGGGCCAACCACTTTTTCAAAATACCTGCCGCCCTTGTCGTCTCAAGCCTGCTGATGATTACCTTGTTCTGGTCACCACGTCGCCAAATGAGGATGGCCCTGCTAATGGCAAGGCAAATTGGTAAACTGAACGGCCTTTTTGGCTCGCCCCCGAAAATTTACCTGAAAACCCATGGCCGATGACACCCCATAACAAAGAAATCAGATGACGGCAAAAATCGTTATCGGCATTCCCACCTTCCGGAGGCCGCAGGGCCTGACCCGGCTACTGGCGTCAATTGCCCGTCAACAGGCCCCCTTTGTCCCCCATGTGCTGGTTGCGGACAATGAAGGCAAAAATGGGGCCGGGATACGGGCGGTGGCGGCGGCCCAGCAAGGTGGTTTCCCCTTTCCACTGACCACCATCGCCGTCCCCGAACGGGGTATTTCCCAGGTGCGCAACGCACTGCTGCGGGTGGCTTTTACGGAGATGAGCGCCGATGCCCTGGCCATGATCGATGATGACGAACAGGTTGAACCCAACTGGATCGCCGCCCTGGTGGCCATGCAGCAGCAGGGTCAATTTGACGTTGTTGGCGGCACGGTCTTGCCGGAGTTTGAATCACTGCCCCCGGCCTGGTCCGATGGGCTGGATATTTACTACCGGGCTACCAAACCGCCCCCCGGCCCGGCCGACATTATTTACGGCACAACCAATGTTCTGCTGCACAAAGCCCTTTTCCACCACCAACCCACCACCATTCAATTTGACCCGGCTTTCAGCCTCAGCGGCGGCGGCGACGCCGAATTTTTCCGGCGCCTGCATCGACGTGGCACCCGTTTTGGTTTTGCACCAGAGGCGGTCAGCCACGAATGCTTCCAGGCCAGCAGGATGACCAGAAAATGGGCCTGGCAAAGGTCATTTCGCATCGGTAGTTCCGATGCCAGGATAATCAAGCTCCATGCTACTCCGCGCCAGTGGCTGGAAAGCATTGCCAAACTGACGGTTGCCCTGGTAGTTTCCCCGGCGCTGGTTGTGGCGCTGGCCTGGTCACCACCCCGGCAAATGTGGGCGATCCTGCTACTGGCCCGCCAGTTGGGTAAACTCCAGGGATTTTTGGGCAAGCCGCTAAAAACCTATGAAAACACCCACGGCAAATAAGAGGATGAGCGATCACCCCCAGTTCAGCGTCGTCATCCCCACCTACAACCGGGGGCACCTGTTGACCGGGGCGGTCAACTCCGTCCTCGCGCAAAGCTGCCGGGATTTTGAACTGCTGATAATCGACGACGGCTCCACCGACAATACCCGTGAAATTGTCGCCCAAATTGATGACCACCGTGTTCGCTGCATAATGCGGAAAAACGGCGGCGGCTCAGCGGCTCGCAATACCGGCATTGATGCCGCCAAAGGCAAATTTATAGCCTTTCTCGACGCCGACGACCACTTTACCCCCAACCACTTGGCCAACGCGCTGCCGTTTCTTGCCTCCGCCCCCAACACCTGCATCTTTACCAGAATCATCGTCAACCGGGGCCACGGCATCACTTTCCTTAAGCCACCCCGAGCGCCTCGTACCAATGAGCATATCGCCGATTATCTATTACGGGACCGGGGGTTCGTACAAACCAGCTCCCTCATCGTGCCGACAGAACTGGCCAGAATGGTGCGTTACGATGAAAAATTAACCCTTGGGGATGACACCGATTTCGCCATCCGGCTGGTCCACACCGGAGCCCGCCTGCGGATGCTCGATGAACCGGGGGCCATCTGGAATGATTATTGGTCGCCGAACCGGCTCTCCGGCAAACACGATCCCGATGCGAGGCTTGCCTGGCTTGACCGGATCAAAGGTCTGCTTCCCCGGCGGGCCTTTCTGGCCGACCAGGGATGGCATGTTGCCAAAGCTTATGCGCGACAAGGGCGGTTGCTGAGGGCCCTGGGTTATTATCTACGTGCCCTTTTTGCAGGCTGCTACCGGCCAAAATTTGCACTGGTTGTTTTCCTACAGATCGTTCTGCCGACGTCCACTTACCGGAAGCTGGCCGACAACCTTGCCCGCCGCGGCTTAACCCCGTGAAAGTGGCGCCAAGGGCCGACATGAACCAATCCCACCCAACCCTGAACCGATCTCCTTTTGCCACGGTCAACATCGGCGGCCTGGATATCGCCTGTGCCGGTCGGGCGGAGCTGGCGGCCATGATGACGGCAGACTGCCTGGCCGCGCGGGCCGAGAACCGCGTTCCCGAAACAAGCTTGGCCTTCGACGCCAACGGTCACGGGCTCTCCTTGGCGGCCACCGACCCGGCCTATCGCGCAGCGGTTACTCGGGCGGATATCATCCATGCCGATGGCGGGTTTCTGGTCACTCTGGCTAAACTTTTCGGGAGCCAACCGATCCGGGAACGTAGCGCCACCACCGATATGTTCCACGACCTGGCCGAAGCCGCCGCCGGTGCCGGGCTTTCGTTTTATCTGCTTGGCGGCAGTGAAGCGGTCAACGCCGAATGTGCCCGGATCATGCAGCAGCGTTATCCGGGGCTGAACATCGTCGGTCGGCGCCATGGTTACTTTACCCCGGCTGAAGAACCGGGAATTATCGACCACATCAACGCTGTCCGGCCGGACCTGTTGTGGGTCGGGATTGGCAAACCTAAAGAACAGTTGTTTGCCGTTAAATATCGCGATAGATTGCGGGCTGTCTGGTTGATTACCTGCGGCGGCTGTTTCAACTACATTACCGGCGACTACCGCCGGGCGCCGCTCTGGATGCAGAAATACAATCTCGAATGGCTCCATCGCGCCGTATGCACCCCCCGCAAGCTGCTGCTGCGCTACCTGACCACCAACCCCCATGCCCTCTGGCTGGCATTAACCAAAAGTAAATGGTGAGCATGAACCCCAACCTTAACCGACCGATCCGCCCTCGGATGCCACTTGCTCTGTTGCTGCCGCGCTTGGGAGATATCCTGCTTCTGCCGCTGGTGCTGGTGCTGGCCGCCCTGGTGAGTGGCCGAACCCTGGCCGGTGAACCCTACCTGTTGGCGGCGCTGGCGGCCATGTTGCTCTTTGCTTTTTTTTCCATGGTGCTGCGTCTTTACCCAGCCGATCAAACCGTGGCGCCGACCTTCGGTAAACTGCTGCAGGCCTGGGCGTTGACCATTTTTGTCCTGCTGCTGCTCAGTTTTGCCGGCAAGACTACCGAAATATACTCCCGGCTGGTGATTGGGCTCTGGTTTGTGGCCGTGCCGGTGGCTCTGCTGCTCTGGCGCCGCTTTTGCCTTTGGCTGCTGACAGCCTTGGGACGACAGGAGAGTAGTCAGCGGCAGGTGGCGATCGCCGGGGCCGGTGATCTGGGTGCCCATCTGGGCCGCTTGTTGGGCGATGATAACTTTGGGGGCGGGCACTTGGTCGCCTATTATGACGACGCCAAAACCGTGGGCTATTGTCCCCTGGAAAAAAGCGACATCGCCGTGGCGGGCACCCTTGATGATCTCTGCCGAAAAGCGCTGGCGGGGAAAATCGACCGGGTCTATCTGGCCCTGCCTTTACGGGCCGAAAAGCGGATGGTCGAAGTGGCCCGCCGCTTGGGTGATGCCTGTGTCGAAGTCCATCTGGTGCCGGATCTCTTCGTCTTTAATCTGGTGCAACCCCGCTGGTTCAGCTTTCACGGCCTGCCCATGGTCAGCATCCACGACACTCCCCACACCGGGCTGGACTCCTGGCTCAAGCAGACCAGCGACTACCTGCTGACCCTGCTGCTGTTGCTCCTGTTCAGCCCGCTGCTACCGGTGATCACCCTTGGGGTCAAGCTCTCGTCGCCTGGCCCGATAATTTTCACGCAGCGGCGCTACGGCCTGGATGGACGCGAGATCGTGATCTGGAAGTTTCGCACCATGACGGTCTGCGAAGACGACCTTAAACATTGCGACCAGGCCCGCCCCCACGACCCGCGCCTGACCCGGTTCGGCGCTCTGCTTCGCCGCTACTCCCTGGATGAATTGCCGCAACTGATCAACGTGCTCCAGGGGCGAATGGCCCTGATCGGCCCTCGCCCCCATGCCGTGGCCCACAACGAGCAGTACCGGCGGCTGATTCCCGACTACATGCTGCGCCACAAGGTCAAACCCGGCATCACCGGCTGGGCGCANNGGGCCCAGGTCAACGGCCTGCGCGGTCCTACCGATATTCCGGAGAAGATGGAAAAACGGTTGCTCTTCGACCTCTATTACATCTGGAACTGGTCACTCTGGCTGGACCTGAAGATCGTCGCCCTCACCGCCTTCACGGTATACCGAGGGAAAAACGCCTATTGAGTCACCTTGCCAATTTGGTTTTTAGGGTAATAGGGGGCCAAGTAACCTTGTTGCCAGAAGCGGGGACGTAGATAGCGGGTGTGGTACCGAATGTTCTGCTCTTCGTACACCTGATGGGCTTTTATCAAAATCGGTAACTGATCGGATAGCGGTTTGGCGAGACCGCTCAGTATCAGGGCGAAAAAAAATATCAACAAAATCTGTGCGCGTATGGAGGGATCGTAGCCAGGCTTAGGCGCTTCGCATTTATTCGGGGCCTCCAGGTAGGCGATTCCAATCATCCAGCCCAAAACCAGTACCATCATCACCTGACTTACCGGCATAATAATAATCCCGCTGAACATAGAATGGACGACGGCAGTAATCAGGGCGGCAAACAGGGGAGGGCGCAGGTCGATCTTGTCTGGCTTCAGGACTCCTCCCCGTACCGGATCATCACGTAACCAGCCGAGCACTCCACCGACAAAGAGCATCAAGACGATAAACAGCGCCGGCAGCCCCCATTCCGCGCCTATTTGCAGCAGTGCATTATGGGGATGAGCTGCGATGTGATTTCCATAATCAGCATAATGCATCGGCCCTACTCCCAACAGGGGCTGCTGAACGATCATCTCCCAGGCGCTGGCCCACAGGTATTCCCGGCCGGTTAGACCGGTTGAGGGCCGGTCGATCAATCCTTGGGCAACGGTTTCGGCATGTATGGCTGTACTCCAGAAGGATGGCAGCAAACAATAGAAAGCCAGGTATCCCGCCCCTCCTCCGATGGCGGCCGTTAGGTGCCAACGCAGCCAACGCAAAGCTCGCCGACGATAAAAAAAGAGGGTCAAAACCACCGCAACCAAACTGCCAAGGGCGGTACCCCGGGTTCCAGAAGCGAAGAGTAATAACCACCAGAACATTGCCGGCAACAGAAAAAGCAAAAGCAGATGTTTGGGAAGAGAACGGCTGGTCAGCAGCATCGGCAAAACCATCAGAGGCAGTGTCCAACTTTGCCATTGGCCGAAAAAACGGACGTGGGAAAATTTATGCAGCAACTGATCCAGCACAATCTGAATATCATAGTAGTTGCTGATGGCTATCTGGTAACACATCACGAAGCCAATAAAATAATTCCAGCCAATTGCCGTCAAGCTTATGGCCATCAGCCAACCAAAAACACTACCCAGGTGGATTCTAGCCACGGCAACAGTTACAGTGGTGAGCAAAAGCAGGCAGAAAAATGCGATTTCCTGAATGGAAAACCAAGGATAAGTCGCCCCCAACCCGGATAACAAACCCAAAACCGGTAATATTAGCATCATTAGCTTGTTGCGGGGTGACCAAGAGTTGAGCACCATCAACCCTGATCTACGACTAATACCGCAACACAATAGCAGGCCAACACCCAAAACCATTAGAAGTAACGCACTCAATCGCTGCTGGTTATAACTGTTGTAAAGTGGGACCGGCTCAAAAGTCGGGAGAAAAAAGAGAAAAACGAGCAGCAGGATAACAGTTGCCCCACTGAAAATCGTGGTTCTAAGGCTTTGCCTGTCGCCGCTTATCATCTTCAAACTTTGGATAATCTCAGGAGGTGAAATTACTTTTTATCAAGGGGCTTCACGCCAATAAGCTCACTGGTCGTATAAATTCTACCGTTTCTCAGCAGGATGAATTCTCCACCGTAAGGATCGGGCGGAACTTCGCTAAGCAGACCGGCGACAATCATCTCTTGAAACGATTGGGGAAGGCGGTCATGGGCGATTTTGAAAGCCGCCACCTTACGCTCCAGGTCATAAATAATCTTGAGGGTCTGTAGCCGTTTTGCCAGATATTGGCTTACCGTGGGGTTGGCGGCCTGCCGCAGCATATCTTCCAGGAAGATAATGCCGGCGGCGGTTTCGTTGCCGTAGAGGCTGAAGCGGGCCGCCAGACCTTGCAGATAATCGGGGGCTCCGGGTATTCTGGCCGCCCGGCGCAGGTAGGGGGCGGCCCGTTGGGCATCTTTTTTAAAATAGAAGTGGTTGAAACCGAGAAAATAGTAGGGCTGGTAATCCCAAGGGCGGTGTTCCGCGGCCTTGAGTAGCAACTGGTTGCCCTCTTCGATCATTCCGGCCTGCCAGACCAGCATGGTTTCGGCGAAGAGGTAGGGATCCCAGAAGCGCCGGTCGATCTCGGTAATTTTAGTCAGCAGCCGGTGCAGGTAGCGCCACTCATCCTGGATGAACTCCTGGTTCGCCCCGATTCTTTCACCCACAAAGGCCATGGTTCTGAGCATCAGGAAGTCGGCAACAACCCCCTTGAATTCAAAACTCAAGGCCCGAACCACGGCCGGGGGAATCTCTCCGATCTTGCCGATCTCCTCGACTTGGCGCTGCCGCTGGATTTCACCTAAAAGCGGGATCGTCAACACATAAATGGTCGTTGCCAGCACCAGCGCCAATACCGTGGGGTAGCTTCTATTCACAGCAGATCCCGACGCTGAAAAAAGATAATCGCCAGGCAGAGGGCTGCCGCCGTGTAGCCGACTCCATAACTCAGAAGAAAGATGATCTCATGACCTGAGGGCATCAGGCCGTGGGCCGCCGCCAGCTTCAGATCAAAGGCCGCCAAATTGGGAAAGATATACAGGGCGGCGGAAAGGGTTTTCTGAACCACCGGCGAAACTTCCACCCCCGGCGGCGGCGTGGCCATAAAACGGATCAACTCCTCCATGGTGTGGCCGATGATGTAGGTGGCAATAGCCAGCAGGGTCACCAGAAAAGAGCTGGTGCTGATACAGCTCCACAGCACCACCACCGCCGTGAACACCAGCAACCCCAGCAACTGGATCGATACCGCGACGAGCAATGCCGGAATATGCAGGTGTTGGAAAAAATAATCGCCATAGAGAAGCTTGCTGACCCAAATCGCAACAGCGGCGCTCACGGAGAGGATGGCCACGATGGTCACGGTGAGCAGAACCAGGCCGCCGAACTTGCCCAGCACGTATTGGGCCCGGGAAATGGCGCGGGAGAGCAGGGAGAAGATGGTTCGCCGCTCGATATCCCGGGCCAGCAGATTAACCGCCAAAAAGAATGGAACCAGCAGGCCGCCGGCACTGATTGCCGCCAGGCAGAAATCAATGGTGATCTTGGCGATATCCCGCATGAACATCCCGCTGAGCAGCACGGAAGTGGTGATCAGGAAGAGGGCGAAAATCATAATGCCGTAAAGCACCCGTTGCCGGAGCCCCTCCTGAAAACTGAGCAGGGCGATGGCGATGATCTTTTTCATGCCTGCCCCCCCTCTTTGCCCTTAAGGGTATTCAGGAAAAATGCCTCCAAGGGCGAGGTGTTTTCCGGCATTGCCGGCGGGATTGGATAGCCCCGCAGCTCTTCGGGGGTGACCACGGCCTGTAGTTCGCCATGGTTCATAATGGCGATCCGGTCGCAGATCCGCTCCACATCGGTCAGGATATGGGAGCAGAAAATGATGGTGTTGCCCCGGGCGTGGCACTCCCGAATTATATCCACCACCAGTTGGCGCCCCAGGGGGTCCAAGCCGGACATCGGTTCATCCAGAACCAGGAGATCGGGTCGGTGAAAAAGGGCGTAGGCCAGAGCGGCCCGCTGGGTCATCCCCTTGGAAAAGCGACGAATGGGCAGAGTGGCCACATGGTCCAGCCCCACCAAGGCTAACACTTCCGTGATCCGGGTGATTACCGAGCCGCTGAAATTGGTGGCCCGGGCAGCAAAACGAAGGTGGTCGGTGATGGTAAGATTTTCGTAGAGGCTGGGATTTTCCGGCAAATAGCCGATACGCTGATGCACCGATGCGTCGCAGGGAGGCCGTCCAAAGATGGTGACCGCACCGCCATCGGCCTTGATAAAACCGAGCAAAATTTTAAGGGTGGTACTCTTGCCGGCCCCATTGGAACCGATAATCCCGAACACCTCGCCCCGGCCCACCACAAAACTGAGGTTGCTCAAGGCGGTGACCGATTTGCGGCTGAAATCGTGACGGAATGATTTGGCTACTCCGGCAAAACTGATAACTGGTGAGTCGGTCATCTCAGCCTCACGAAAAACCCCCTCCTCCCAAGAAAAAGGGAAGAGGGGGTTAAATGAATTTAGGCACAAACCGGCGGAGAATCAGCTGCCGCTTGCTGCTGCGCCACTGCCCATCCAAGTCCAATCATCCCCAGGGAGTCCGCCAACACCGGTGCCAGTAACGGGTGCCGGTCCGGTACCCGAATCAGTTGTCTTTGTCCGCTGAGCGTAGCCTGTAGCCGTGTTATGTGTGGCATACTCCAGGCCGTTAGTTATGTCTGTTACGGTGTTGGCTGATGTTACCGCATAGTCTGTCGTTGTTGACCAAAAGCTCATCTCAACATTCGGTGATACCGACACTGTCACAGTGGCGGGTCCTCTTGGAGAGGTGCCGTTGTTATTGATCGTTGGGGCATCCGAAGTAAGTGTATCAACGGCGGCTAATCCTGCTGCAGGAACAAGGGCGATTGCCAGAACGCACATTGCCATTATGTAATTTTTCATTTTCGTTACTCCTTTTAAGTATTATGAGGTTCTGGAGGTCGACTAGTTGTTTGCGGGGTACACTTGCCATTCAGCATAGAAACCTTCCAGATCCGTTTTCAGATTCCTCATGTCAGCCAAAGCTGAGCTGTTCTGGGCCCGCGCCCTATAGGCCGCGAACTGCGGGATGGCGATGGCCGCCAGGATGCCGATGATCGCAACGACGATCATCAACTCCACCAGGGTGAAGCCTTTTTTGTTGCTGCCGATTTTCATCATCTTTGTTCCTCCGTCTTGATGGTTGGGCGCCGGTGGCGACAGGCCCCGGCCAATACTTTCCTCTCCGCCCCCTTATGAATGCCAGGGCGTTGTTGTTATACCGCATTTAGCACAGGACGTGCCAGTTTTTTTATATTTTTGGTTTCACCAATCATTCCTGCTGGTTAGATGCTTGGCGGCCGGGTTGCCCCGATCTTTCGTGATAGCCTTGCAGCCCTTCCCGGCCGACACAAAATGTCACCGAATGACTTTTATTGTCAATCAAACCAGCTCGCCAAGGAAAGCCGCTGCCGGCAGCACCCTGATCCCCTCCGGGGAGACGAAATCTTTATTGCCGAGGGCACTGATCTGCAGCGCCCTACATTGCGGAAAGCGTGCCTTCAGGTATTTAAGCCCCTTGCCGGGAGGGCCGCCGCTGATTTTGCATTCGACCAAAATTGTCGGCTCTCCTTCTTCCACGATCACGAAATCAACCTCCCGACCGTCAATATCCCGGAAATAACGAAGCTCAACATTCATCCCCCGGGTATCTTCCTGGAAACAGACCCATTTAAGCAGGTGCACGGCAACCATGTTTTCAAAACGCGGCCCCGGCTCCTTGATCAGGGTCCAGTCGTAATGGTAGTGCTTCTGTTCCTTCTTAACCGCCCTGATTTTAGGGGCGCCAAAGGGAGAAAGACGGAAAATCGCATACAATCGTTCCAGAATCCGGAGCCAGTTGGCCACGGTCTGGTGGCCGACCTGGAGATCTTCCCGCAGGGCGTTAATGGAGAGCGGCGAGCCGACCAATTCGGGCAGGCGCAGCATCAATAATTCCAGGTTGCCGAAATCCTGCACTTTTTCCAGGGATTGCAAATCTTCCTCGATGAGCCGCTTGCGATATTCACGGGACCAGCGGCGGGCCTCAACCTGGGAGGAGCCGAAAAATGGCTCAGGGAAACCGCCCAGTTGCAGGAGTTCCTCCAGATCCGTGGAGGCAATGATCCCCATCTCGGCGCAGGAGAGGGGGAACAGCCGCAAGTAGTGGTAGCGCCCTTGGAGAGAGTCGCCGCCGTGCCGGTAATAATCAAGGCGGGCGCTGCCGGTGACCAGAATCTGGGCCTGGCTTGGGGAGCGATCATATATCCCCTTGAGATAATTGCGCCAGGACCGATATTTATGGATTTCATCAAAAACCAGCAGCGGGGCCGGAGGCAGTTCGCGACGCAGAATTTTTTCCCGGTGCTCGGCAATATCCCAATTCAAATAGCCGGCTTCATCAACCAAAATATCCTTGGCCAATGTGGTTTTACCGACTTGACGCGGCCCGCCCACAAAAACCATTTTTCTTGTTAAATCTTTGATAATTTGCGATTTTAAATATCTTTGACGGGACATTATCGCACCTGACCATAGAATTCAACGGCTAAAGCGCACGAGTATTTTTATCATAACAATAAAAAAATCGCGAGTATTTTCACCCTATAGCAAAATAAGCCGCACATAAAAAACTTGACGAATGTTCCTGACCACGGCTAAGCTCTTCCACGATACTACTTGGTAGGCTTAATGTCCACCCTCCAATAGCCGGGAACTCGGCGTGACATCGTCGTTAAAATAACCGCGTAACATCTCAGAAAAAGGAGGCGCAGCATGCTTAAATCACTTTTCATGGCCCTGACTATCCTGTTGTTCACCGTGGCTGCCGCCTGGGCGGCGCTGAATATCAACACCGCCGACCAGAAACAGCTTCAGGCCCTGGCCGGCGTCGGCCCGGCCAAGGCAGCGGCGATCATCGAATACCGCACCGCCAACGGCCCCTTCAAAAGCGTTGACGACTTGGCCAAGGTCAAGGGCATCGGCGCCAAAACCCTGGACAGCCTGCGCGACGAGCTGACTGTCGCGGACAAATAATCCGCCGGCAAAACCTTGCCGTCACCCGCTGTCACGCCGATCTTCCCGGATCCCTTCAGCGACGACTTCCTTCGCGGGCACATATATTGCAACCCTTCTAAAACACGAAACAAGCGGGTTTCTCCTCTTTCGCCTTGTCCCTCAAGCTGTTCCCCGCTATCATTCATGGTAGGCGTGGAAAGATTAAGATAAGGGCCGAAAAAATGGGTTCGGAATCGATAGACCGCAAAAAGAGCAGGATGGCCAGCGCCCGCCAGGTGATGGCGGAATGCTTCTGGGGCGATTACCTGCTCTCCGCCGAGGATATCCTGGCCGGGCTGGAGCGGGACGATCCCGGGTTCGCCCGCTTTATCTTCTCCAAGATCATTGTCGGGATGAGCCCAAGGATATTTTCGACCTTTTCACCATTTTTCGTATTCAAGGGCCGGACCAGGGGGCCGACTGGCCGACCATCATGGCGGCGGCAGCCCAAAAGTGTCCCGTGGATCCGGAAGAGTTGCGTTTCCGCCTGCAAAGCTTCCCCTTGGCCTTACTGGATACGCTACCGGTCAGCGATCAGGATTTCCTGGCGGAGATGAAAGGGAACTACCCACAATTTGTCGAATACTTGCTGAACGCGTTTTAAGAGGAACCCGTCCATGCTGATGCGGCTGCATAAAATACGCTTGGGCAACCAAGGCTTTACCCTGGTGGAACTAATGATCGTGGTCGGCATCCTGGCGGTGCTTGGTGCGGTGGCCCTGCCGATGATCACCTCTACCATGCCCAAGTACCGCCTGCGATCCGCGGCCCGCGAACTGGTGATCGATTTCAAGAAGGCCAAGGTGGAGGCGGTAAAACGAAATCGCACCGTAGTTATTGAATTTATTGGCGTGGATACGCAAAATGGCTCGTATCGACTGTTCGTTAACGACAATGAGGCGACCGACGGAACTTCTCCGCGTAGCTTCGATCCCGGTGACGTTCTCCTGGCAACCAAATCATTGCCGGTTGGCATAGTATTTACCAGCCACGCCACGGCCCCTTTTTCGGGTAATCAGTCGGGATATAATGCGCGCGGCTTGCCGTTCGG
Organism: Desulfobulbaceae bacterium UBA5628; assembly: GCA_002421565.1. Classification (GTDB taxonomy): domain Bacteria; phylum Desulfobacterota; class Desulfobulbia; order Desulfobulbales; family Desulfurivibrionaceae; genus UBA5628. The sequence goes on from DIKC01000061.1 coordinate 26,639, forward strand.
ATCATCCAACAGGAAAATCATTATCTCCACAAATGATACCCCGCCGTCCCGCTTTTATACTTTAACCCTAATGGCGGCAGGCAGAGTGCAACTGGAATGAAAAATAACGTGAACGACACAGGGTTTACTTTGGTGGAAGTGCTGATTGCCATGCTCATGGGCGGGGTGGTCCTGGCGGCGGTGATGGCCTCGTTCCAGGTGCAGCACAAGACCTATCTTGCCCAGGATGAGGTGGTGGTCATGCAGCAGAACGTCAGAATGGCCATGGATCTGCTGGCCCAGGAAATCAGAACGGCCGGCTATGACCCCACCGGCAATGCCGGCGCCGGAATCACTACCGCCACCGCCGGCCGTTTCGGCTTCAGTCTGGATTCAACCGAAGATGGCGACACCACTGACTCCAATGAAACAATAACCTTCGGTTTCTCCAACCTCAACGATACGAACCAGGATGGCATCCCCAATACCGGCAACGCCCCGCTGGGGCGAGACACCGGTGCCGGCTTCGAACAGGTTGCGGAAAATTTCCAGGCCCTCGAATTTTATTACCTGCTGGATGACGGCACCCGCACCCTGGCCCCGGCTGATCTGACCAAAATCCGGGGGGTGCAGGTCTCCTTACTGGCCCGCACCGCGGTAGCCGACCAGAACTTTACCGACACCACCACCTACACCACCGCTTCCGGCACCAATTGGGGGCCGTTCAACGACGGCTTCCGGCGGCAACTGCTGATCCAAACCGTCATCTGCCGCAACTTGGGGCTATAACCGTGACCGCACGCCTTCCGCGAAACAGCAGCACCGCCTCGGCCGGGGCCGATTCCGGCGGCGCCCTGCTCAAGGAGTTGCTGCGCCAAGGCGAAAGCGATACGGTGGAGTTTAAGACCTCCTTTGGCCGGGAAGCAATGGAAACCCTGGCCGCCTTTGCCAACGCCAAGGGCGGCACCCTGGCGGTCGGGGTCAACAATGCCAGTAAGGTGCTGGGGGTTTCATTGAATGCCGAAACCCTGCAAAAATGGGTCAATCAGGTCAAGATGCTTACCGCCCCCGCAATTTTTCCCGAAGCAGAGGTAATCGATTGGCGTGACAAGCAGGTGGTTATCTTCTGGGTGCCGCCCCATCCGGTCAAGCCGGTCAGCCTCAAGGGGCGCTACTACACCAGAAAGCACGGCGCCAACCATCTGATGAATCTTGAGGAGATTGCCAACGAACATCTTAAAACCATCAACCTGAGCTGGGATTTTGCCCCAGATCCCCGCCACGGCATTAAAGATATCTCGTTGGACAAGGTCAACGGCTTCGTTGAGCGGGCCAACACACTGCGCGAGCATCCCATTACCGACGACCCGCTTACCGTGCTGCGTAAGTTTGAATTGATCCGCGACCAAGCTGTAAGTTTCGGCTGCTTCCTGCTCTTCGGCCAGGAACCAACCCTGATCACCACCATCGAGGCGGGACGGTTTGATTCCGAAACGATCATCAGGGATCACCTGACCATCCGGGATGACCTTTTCGCCGAGGTGGACGCCTGCATGGGCTTTGTACGCAAACATATCAGCAAACGGTTTGTCATTACCGGCAAGGTGCAACGGGACGAGGTTTGGGAATATCCCCTGGAGGCGGTTCGGGAGATTGTCCTCAACATGATCGTCCATCGCGATTACCGGGCCAGTGCCGACTCGACCATCAAAATCCACAGCGACCGCATCGAGTTTTTCAATCCCGGCGCCCTGCCGAACGGCTTGACCTTGCCGGAAATTCTGGCGGGCCGATGCGTATCCAATCCCCGCAACAAACAGATCGCCGGAATTTTCAAGGAGGCCGGGGCCATTGAAAAATACGGCTCCGGGATCAAGCGGGTGCGCCAGACCATGCTGGCCGCCGGAGCCGGGGAACCGCGTTTCGAGGTAATCGGCAACTTTTTCAAGGTTACCCTGTTCCCCCTCGGTGGCGGAGTAAATGAGGGAGTAAATAAGGGAGTAAATGAGGGAGTAAATAAGGGAGTTGCGAGCCTGCTGGCTGCAATCGGTAACACCCCCGGACAACGCGCCCCTTTTTACGCCATTGGGCTTGATACTTCCCCTAAAAACGTCGAACGCTGGCTCAAGCAGTTGAAAAACAACGGACAAATCGAATTTCGCGGGGCGCCGCGCACCGGCGGCTATTTTGTCCGCCGGGGAGGGAAATAATCATGCCGACCGCAAACAGGCAACGGGGCTTCACCATCATTGAGGTGCTGGTGGCGATCACCCTGCTGGCGATCGGGATTCTCGCCGCCGGCTCGATGCAGATCGCCGCCCTCGGCGGCAACAACCTCGCCAGCCGGGTGACCGAGGCCTCGGTCTGGGGCGGAGACACCCTGGAAACCCTGATGGCCCGCGGCTACACCCATGCCAGCCTCGTGGACGGCGACGGTAACGGCACCGCCGGCCTAAATTGCACCGACAACACCGGCACTCCCGCCTGCCTTGCCGACGGCGGCCCGACGGCCCAGGGAGGCTTCACGGTCTTCTGGAATGTGGCCGACAATTTTCCGATCAATGACTGCAAGACCATCCGGGTCATTGTCCGCCGCAGCGACAAGGGTGTCATGAAAACGGTGGCGGTGGATTTCATCAAGATGAGGCCGATCTGATGAACATGGCAAACCAACATGATGAACAGGGCTTTGTCCTGGTGGGGGCGCTGCTGGTATTGCTGCTCCTGGTGCTGATCGGGATCTCCGCCACCACCTCCACCACCCTGGAACTGCAAATCGCCGGGGCCGAACGCATCCGCCGGGAAACCTTCTACCAGGCCGATGCCGGCAGCGAAGTGGGAGTCCGGCTGCTGGAGGAAAATCTGGCTTGCATGGTGGAATCCGGCGGCTTTACCAGCAACGTGATCGGAACCATCACGATCAACGATCTGGTTTTTTCGGAAAACATCGCGGCTGACCCCGGCCTTACGCCAACCACGGTAATTCACGCCACCTATGCCAGCGGCTCCGGCGATACCGATCTTACCGTCAGCCGCACCACCGCCGCCGCCATCGCGCCGGAAGGCAGCGCCATGCGGCAGGTGACCGGCTATGAACACAAGGGGGCCGGGGCCGGCGGCGGCAGCGGCTTCTATTTCCGCTACAATGTCTATTCCCGGCACCAGGGAACCCAGGACAGTGAAGCAATGATCCATGTCCGCTGGCGGCATGTGGTCGGCCTGGAACTGGATACCTGCCGTTATTGAGCAAGGGGGGAACAAGTTATGAAATCACCTGAAGCTATCACTTACAGAATGGCACGCCATTTGCTGCTTACCGGCCTGATATTGTTAACCCTGTTGTTTTCGGTGCCCGACGCCTTCGCGGTCGATATTATTATTGTTGACGACGGCTCAACCACCACCGATACCACCGGGGCGTCCCAAGGCTTCTGGATGAATACCCCGGGCCGCTGGGACGGCAACATCCTGGCCAATGTTAACGCCCAAGGCGGCAGCCATCGCCTCAACGACCACAACACCCCCAGGGAAGTCCGATGGTATCCCGGTCCCTTGGCGGAAGCCGGCTACTATGAAGTTTCATTCCGCTATATCGTGCCTAGTAGCAGCCCGGAAACCGCCCTGCCGGTAATCGTAATGTACAACAACGGCCTCAGCGCCACCCACACCATCAACCAAAGCAGCGGCGGCGGGGCATGGATCGTGCTGGGTAGTTATTATTTTCAGGCCGGCGTCAACGCCAACCAATATGTTTCCTTCACCAAGCCCGGTGGCACCAGCACCAAAGCCAGCGCTGACGCGGTCAAATTCGTCAAGGTGGTTGGCAATTCCGCGCCGGTGGCCAATCCGGAGAGCATGACGGTGTTGGCAAACGCCGCCGCTGCCATCCTGGACGGCGATGCCACCACGATCCTGGCCAATGATACCGACATCGACGCCAACCCTCTGACCGCCATTCTGGTCTCAGGGGTCAGTCATGGCAGTCTCACCCTCAACGCTGACGGCACCTTTTCCTACACCCACAACGGCGATGCCGCCACCAGCGACAGTTTCACTTATAAGGCCAACGACGGCACCGACGACTCCAACGTCGCCACGGTCAACATCACCATCGTCCATCCGGTCAATTCGGTTTCCAGCCATACCAACAACGAATTTGCCAGTATCCCGATCAATCTGATCAGCTCGGTGCCGCCCCAGGTGATGATCACCTCTTCCAACGATCATCAGTTGTTTTTCAAGGCCTTTAACGACTATTCGGATCTCGATGACGACGGCGCCATCGACACCACCTACAAACACAGCATCACCTACTACGGCTACTTCGACAGCGGCAAATGCTACGATTACAGCGCCGCCAATCAGCGGTTCGAGCCCAAGGCCGCGACCGACGCCGACAATTACTGCACCGGCGGCAACAGCGGTTACTGGAGCGGCAACTTCCTCAACTGGGCGAGCATGGCCCGGATCGACATCATCCGCAAGGTACTCTTCGGCGGCCACCGCCGGGTGGACACCGCCGCCGATACGGTGCTGGAACGAACCTACCTGCCCCACGACGCCCATAGTTGGGCCAAGCATTACGATGGCGCTGATCTCGAAAAACTCACTCCTTTTGCCCGCAGCGTCAATTACGACTGCGATCAGGGCGATCTGGCCGGTTGCGCTGGAGATGCCCGCCTGCGCGGCATCACTCTCTGCAACACCACCGATGTCAACGGGGCCGTCTTTTCCGAAAACGTCACCGAGCCGCCCCTGATCAAGGTGGTCAAGGGCAACCACTCCCTGTGGGCCGGCAACGAACGCTGGCAGTGTACCTGGCGCAGCGGCGCCGACTACGACAACCATGAAGCCTCCAACGGCAACGACCCGGCCTCGACCGGCATTTACGCCTCCAGCGACAACCCCACCTACGCCAACGGAATCGGAGAGAAAGACTACGTAGCCCGGGTTCAGGTCTGCGTCGATGGCCTGCTGGGCAACGAAAAATGCAAACGCTATCCCAACGGCAACTACAAACCGGTGGGACTGCTCCAAATTTACGGCGACGATAACCAGATGTACTTCGGGATGATCGCCGGCACCTACAACAAGCATGTCTCCGGCGGTGAGGTGATCCGTAACATCGGCTCGATGAGCGACGAGATCAATGTCAATACCAACGGCACCTTCAGCAACGTGGCGGCGTGGGCCGGCGGCTCCCAGGACAACAACCAGGCCGAGGGGCTGATCAATGCCTGGAGTCTCTACCGAGTTACCGGTTACGACCACAGCGACGGCACCTACAACAGCACCCAGGGGGACAACTGCATCTGGGGGCTGTCGGCGGACTTTTCCGCCAGCGACGCGGTGATGGCCGACAACCGCTGCCAGAACTGGGGCAACCCCTTTGCCGAAATTTTCCTCCAATCGATCCGCTACTTCTCCAACCAGGGGGTGGCCGGGGTCTTCCGCTCCAGCTCCTCCACCGGCATCACCGGCCTGCCCACCCCCCTGCCTTGGACCGACCCGCTCAACACCACCAACTACTGCGCCCGGCTCAATGTAATCAACATGAATTCCAGCCTCCTTTCCTTTGATTCCGACGAACTGGACGCTACCAGCTACGGGGTCAAAACCATCTGGAACAACGCCGACCTGCCCGGCGACAAGACCTCCAAGGCGATGACCGATGTGGTCGGGGACGGCGAGGGAATCCACGGCAGCCAGTACTTTGTCGGCGAGGTGCCGGGCAGCACCGACGGCCTCTGCACCGCCAAGACCGTCAACTCCCTGGGCGACGCCTTGGGGCAATGCCCGGAACTGCCCCGAATGCGCGGCTCCTACCGGATCGCCGGACTGGCCCATTACGCCAAGGCCAAGGATATCCGGCCGTCGCTCACCGGCACCCAGACCATCGATTTTTACGCGGTGGCCATGGCCTCGGCCACCCCGACCCTGGAGATTCCCCATCCCACCAGCAACGAGACGGCGGTGACCATCATGCCCGCCTGCCGCAACACCTCGCTCAATCCGGACGCCAACTGCGCCATCGTTGATTTCAAGATCGTCAGCCAGACGTCAGACCCCGTCAGCGGGGTGGGTAGCGGCAAAGTCTATATCAACTGGGAGGACAGCGAACAGGGCGGCGATTTTGATCAAGATCTGTGGGGAACTCTGGAGTATGAAATAAACGCCAACACCAACACTATTAGCGTAACAACCCAGGTTCATGCCCAGTCCACCGGAGATGCCATGGGTTTTGGCTATGTAATTAGTGGAACCAGCCAAGACGGATTTCATGTCCACTCCGGGGCCAACGGATTTTCATATACCGATCCGGGAGGAGCGGACTGCTCCGCCTCTGGTGGATGCAAATGCCGCAACGACAGTAACCATGCTGCCTGCACGGTTGCCACCCCTACTTCCAGAACTTACAGCTTGGCATCATCGGATGCCTCCCTGCTCAAAGACCCCCTCTGGTACGCGGCCAAGTGGGGCAACTTCTTTGACAGCGACGGCGACGGCACCCCCAACATCACCTCGGAGTGGGATCGGATCAACAACCTCACCGGCGAGCCGGTAGCGGACGGGATTCCCGACGGCTATTTCTACGCCGCCAACCCGGCCAAGTTGGAAGAGGCATTGAACCGGGTCTTTCTCTCCATTCTCCAGCGCACCTCATCCGGCACCGCGGCGGCGGTGGTTTCCAACAACGTCAGCGGCGAGGGCGCTTTGTATCAGGCATTTTACGAACCGATGCGGCTGGATGCGGACGGCAACGAGGCATCATGGATCGGCACCGTCCAGGCGCTTTGGCTGGACAGCTACGGCCATCTGCGGGAAGACGCCGACGGCGACGCCATTCTCGATGATTACCAGACCGACAAAGTAATCGAGTTGTATTACGACGAGGTGGAGAACCGCACCCGGGTCAAACGCTTTACCAGTCTTGACCCCGATGTTTTCACCCCTTGGTTTATGGCCGGCGAGGTGACCGCCTATGATGCCGACACCCAAACCGCCACCATCACGGTCGAGGAAATTTATGACGGCACCGGCGGCGACGGGCCGTACAGCGAATGGACGGTTTACAATCTGACCCGGGACAAGGAAGGTGCGAGTTCCACCGCCATGAGCATCGTTGCCGCCGGCAACAGCCTGAACTTCACGACTACCAGCGACGCCGGTCTCCAGGCGGGCGACCAGGTATTGCTCACCCATTATGAAACCACCATCCTGGAGCTGGAGGATGTGGCGGTGCTCTGGAACGCCCGCGAACAGCTTTATTTCGACGTTGCCACCGACCTGGCCCTGCAACGCGCATTCACCTTGACGGCCGACGGCGGCCGCCACATCAAGACCTGGATCGACGCGAATGCCGACGGGGTAGTGGCCGCCGACGAGGTGGTCGATTTTCTGCGCACCGAACCGCTGATCGGCACCTACAACGAACTCTTCGACCTGCCCAGCGAGGCCGAGGCCAAGGAACTGGTCGATTACATCCGGGGCAAGGAGCGGCCCGATTTCCGCTCCCGCACCGTGGATTACGACGGCAACGGCGAGCAGGTAATGCGGCTTGGCGATATCATCAACTCCACTCCGGTGGTGGTGACCTCACCCCAGGAACGCTTCGATCTACTGACCAACGACGCCTCCTACCGCACATTCTATCGCCAGTACAAAAACCGGCGCAATGTGATGTACGTCGGGGCCAACGACGGCATGCTCCACGCCATCAACGCCGGCTTCTTCGTGCTTTCCTATTCGATGACCGGCACGGTCAGCGCCTATAACCAGACCACCGGCGACTTGACCCTGACCATCGACGAAAACTCCGGCTTTACCGGCGATGGCCCCTTCACCTCCTGGGTGGTGCGCAACACCGACAACAACCATAGCGGCAACAGCGCCACCTCCTTGGATATTGCCGGGGCGGGATCAACGGTAAACCTCACGGTCAGCCCGGCCGGCGATTGGATCGAGAACGGCCAGGAGATCACGATCACCGCCCACGGAGACGCCCCCCGCTTCAGCACCACCGGCAAAAAACATGACGGCTCGGCGGCGGTGGCCCACCCTCTGGGCAGCGAACTGTGGGCCTATGTGCCGTTCAACCTCCTCTCCCATCTCAAATGGCTTAAGGACCCCAACTACGAGCATGTCTATTACATGGACGGCAAGCCCCGCATCTTTGACGCCAAGATTTTTCCCAAGGATGCCGAACATCCCGGCCTGGATTCCGACACCAAGGGCTGGGGCACGGTAATGGTGGTGGGCATGCGCTTCGGCGGCGGCCCGATGACGATCAGCGTCAATGGCAGCAACCGCACCCTCCGCTCCGCACTGGTGATCATGGACATCACCAACCCCGAAGCCGAACCCCGGCTGCTGGCGGAAATCCAGATCCCGGACGGCAGTTTCACTACTTCATCCATTGAGGTGATGACCTTTAAGAAAGACCCGGCCGACGAAAACGACAGCGACGATAACAAGTGGTACCTGATGTTCGGCTCCGGGCCGCTGGTCGATCCCCACACCATCCCCAATCCGCGGGATGACATCAAGTTCGCCAAGCGGCAGAGCGTGGCCAGCCCCAGCGCCAAACTCTACATCATGGACCTTGAGCAATTGTTCACCCCCGCCAACCCGGCCACCCAACCGCCGGGCTGCACGGTGGTGACCACCAGCGCCGCCGCCGATGCGATCAGGATGTACCAGTGCGACACCGGGGTGGCCAACGCCTTTGTCGGCGGGATCGGAGCGGTGGACTGGAACAATCCCTTGAACTACAAAGCGGACACCGTTTATTTCGGATTGGCCGGAGATGCCAATGCCAATGCCGGCCGGCTGATGCGCCTGCCGGTCAACGAAAATGGCGATCCCGCCTCCTGGGGTAGCGTCAGCACTTTGATTGATACGGCCCAGCCCCTGATCTCGGTGCCCACCCCGGCCCTCGACAACAAAGGCAACAAATGGCTCTATTTCGGCACCGGCCGGCTGTACGTGAGCGACGACCACAGCAGTACCACCAGCCAAAGCCTCTACGGGGTCAAGGATGACTATAGCGGCACCGCGGTAGCCAAGGCCAACCTCTTTGATTCGACCGGAGTGCAGGTCTATACCAGCGGCAATATCAAACGGGACGGGGTGGCGATTGCCGGGCTGCCGACCCTGTCGTCTCTGGAATCGGCCATTGATGCCAACACCTACAAAGGCTGGCATATGACCCTGCCGCCCATTGAGGGGACGGCCTGGGTTGATCCGGCCACCCGCAGCCTCAGCGAGTCGGTACTTTTGGGCGGGGTGACCTTCAACACCGTTTACCAACCCAGCACCAACCCCTGTTCCGGCGAAGGTTTCAGCCGTCTTTACGGCCTTTACTACAAAACCGGCACCGGCTACCACAGCCCCACGGTTTTCGGCACCGAAACCGAAGGCGAAGAAGAACTCGCAATCACCTTTATGAACCTGGGGCGCGGCTTTGCCACCACTCCGGCCCTCCATTCCGGGGCGGGACTCGGCGGCGGCAAGGTGGAGGCCTTTGTCCAGATGTCCACCGGCACCATCACCCAGGTCGAGGCGGGGATGCTCACCGGCAACATCCGCAGCGGCCGGGAATCGTGGCGGGNNTTGACAGTGATGCTGGACGACGAAAGCTACCTGGGCAACCTCCTGTACCGCAAGCGGCTGCTCACCGCCGAGCAGCTTAAAACCTTGCGGCAACGGCAGGAGGTTCAGCGCCAGGCCCTGAAAAAGGCGTGGCGCGACCGCAAGGGCGGCGGCCGGGAGGGACGCATCTTCCAGCCCGATCTGGTGGACGTGATCGTCTCCTTCCGCTTCGAGTCCAAGGCGGCCGACGGCGATCCCCTGGGCGAGGAGGCGATCATGAAGGCGGTGGCCGCCGACTTGGGGCTGCCCTTCAAAAAGCTCGACCCCCTGGAACTGGACCTGGCGGTGGTCACCAAGACCATTCCCCGCGGCTTCGCGGTCAACCACCTGATTTTGCCCTTTGCGGTGAAAAACGGGGTGCTGGAGGTGGCGATCTACGACCCGGACAGCCGGCCGGTGCTGGCCGAGGTGGAACGGGCCTGCCAGCTGGAGGTGCGGCCCTACCTCAGCACCAAGAGCGACATCCGCCGGATGCTGCAGGAGTTTTTCGGCTTCCAGACCTCGATTTCGGCGGCCGAGGATCATCTGGCCGGCCCCAGCGTCGATCTCGGCAATCTCGAACAGTATGTCCGCATCGCCTCCAGCGACGAGGCCGCCTCCACCGACCAGCACATCACCACCGCCGTCGATCATCTTTTCAACTACGCCTTCGAGCAACGGGCCAGCGACATCCACATCG
>DIKC01000140.1 GCA_002421565.1 Desulfobulbaceae bacterium UBA5628
GTCCGGGATCACTGGAATACGCACTTACCCTTCAGATCATGTAACGTATTGATGGGAGCATCGGCACGGGCGAAAATCCCCGCGTAGTAGGTTGATTCACCTTTCAGGACGGATACGGCTAGAATCTCTGCACCTTTGCGATCACGGGCCTGGACATAAGAGACCGGACCCATAAATGCTACGTGAACCAAATCGTTTACCAGGGCTTCAATAACCGAACTATAACTTTGGCCTACACGAATGGTGAAATGTAGCCCCGTTGCTTTGGTGACGGCGTTAAAAACAGGTTCGAAGTCCGCCCGTGTCCCTGATTCAGTACCGCCATCCGCGGGAATGAGCATGACATTAAGGGGGTTTGTCGCATCACCCAGGGGAGCTTTGGCCATGGCTGTTATCGGCACCGCCATAGCAAACACAACTCCCGCCAATATTGCAAAAAACTTGCGCCGGGATGTTGCGCCGAATCCCATTCTTTTAGATTGCCGGGAACTCCTGACCCCGGCTTGCAAGGCTTGGATGGTTTGCTCGTTGATGCTCTTGTGCATGGCGCTATTCTCCTTTTTTGGGTCAAGGTTACGGGACTGGCGGATGCCGCCGTGGTTCATACATTTGCCCAGAGCATAGAGAACAAAAATTAAGATGGGGTTAGAATACGGTCAGAATTCGGTAAACCCGTGGGGGGCGCGACCAAGGTGAAGGCGAAGGCTGGTGATCGGAGAGAATGAGGCGGGTTGGCTGCCTGCTCAGGGTTTGCTTAGTTCCCGGCAGGCGATCTCGAAACAGGTGGGGCAATAGGTGTGGCTGGCCCGGAGACCGGCCTTGCGGGCGAGATACGCTTCCATCCCCAGCCAGTCGCCGCTGCCCGGCTCCCGGCCCTGGTCGTCGCGAATCTTCTTGCAGACCGAACAGACCGGCAGGATGTTTTCATAGGCCCGGAGCTTCTCCTTGAGCACCTGCTTGGCGAGACAGACCTCCAACCGCAGGCGCAGTTCCTCGAAACGATAGGGCTTGAGCAGGTAATCGTCGGCCCCCAGACGCAACGCCTCGATGGCCGAATCGAGATGGCCGTAGCCGGTGAGGATCATCACCCCCACTTCCGGTCGGCTCTCCTTGAGGCGGGAAAGCAGTTCCAGACCGCCCATCCCCTCCATCAGAAGATCGGTAATCACCAGATCGAAGGGTTCGTCCCGGAGCCGGGCCAGGGCTTCGGCCCCGTCGGCGGCGGTGACGGCCGCGTAACCGGCCTCGTTCAAATCCCGGCCCAGGGTAAGGCGGATGATCTCCTCGTCGTCAACCAGGAGGATTTGCCGTTTCATGGCCGGGCCGGCAGGATGACGGTGAAACAGGCGCCGCCGCCGGGCAGGTTCTCCGCCTCGATCCGGCCGCCGTGGCGCTGGACAATGCCGTAGCTCACCGACAGCCCCAGGCCCGCCCCCTTGACCACCGGCTTGGTGGAAAAGAAGGGCTCAAAGAGATGGGGCAGCGCTTCCTGGCTGATTCCCGGCCCGTTGTCGGTGATGCTTACCCGTATTTCCTGATCCCGCAAGGAGGTGGCGATAATGATCCGGCCTCCCGGCCCATTGATCGCCTCCCGGGCATTGGTCAGGAGATTGAGCAGCACCTGCCGGATCTGATCGGGCACCGCCCGCACCAACAGGGGGCCGGGGGCAAATCGCCGTTCCAACTCAATCTCGGCGTTGGCCAGATCCTTTTTGCAGAGCCGCAGCAAATCATCGAGGGCGGCATGAATATCCATCTCCTCGATCTCGCCGGACGTGGGCCGGTTGAAACTCTGCAAATCATGGGTCAGGCGGGCGATCCGCTCGCACTCCCGCACCGCCAGGTCAACCAGTCCCTTTTCCTCCTCATCGAGGCTTAGACGCCGCTGCAACCCCTCCAGAACATTGCGAATCCCGCAGATGGGATTATTGAATTCATGGGCAATGGAGGCGGCCAGTTTGCCCACCGCGTTCAGTTTTTCCGCATGGAGCAACTGCTCGTAGAGCTCTTCCATCTCCTGTTGCTGCCGCACCCGGTTGGTGACGTCCTGCATCACCACCCAGATGGAGCCGCCCCTGGTGCGTTCCTTGCCGGTTTCCAGGGTAATGAAAAGCACCTGCAAACGCACCAGCCGCTCGCCGAGCCGCAGCGGCTGATCCTCGCCCAGCACCACCGCACCCTCATCCGGGGGGGCGGCGAGAGCGGCGGTAACCCACGGCCGTTCCTCCTCGCCCAGATAATCGATCAGGTTGGTGGCCAGCAGCTTTTCCTCGGGCCGGGCCAGCAGCGCCGCCGCCGCCTTGTTGGCATAGACGATCCGTCCCTGGCCGGCCAACTGCAAAACCGCGTCGCTGAGATTGCCGAGGATGGCGTTGAACTGCTGGCGCAAATCGAGCAGCTCCCGGGTAATGCCGCGCTGAAAGAGATGTTCCAGCCCCACCACCCGGCTGATGCCGCCGTCATCGCCGCCACCCTTAGAACTTTCAGCGGCAACGAAATGGTTGAGCACCTCCCGGATGTTCTCCCGCACTTGGGCGAACGGCCCCTTGGCAATGCAGGCGTCGGCCCCGAAGGATTTGAAATCGACATCCTCGTCGGCGACAATGGCGGAGAGCACCACCAACCGCACCTTGGCCAGGGAGGGCATGGCCCGGATCACCCGGCAGAGCTTGTCGCCGCTGATGTTGGGCATGATCAGATCGACGAAGATCACGTCCGGGACAAAGGTATCCAGAACATTGAGGGCCGCCAGCCCGTCGGCGGCGGTGCGCACCTTATATCCCTCTTCCTGGAGAAAACGCTCCACCAGGCGGACGATCAAGGGGTTGTTGTCCACCACCAGAACATTATGAATCATGGCCACCCGCTCCTTTCGACAAGATATTTAACGACTACCCTGTAATCTATGTTGTCGGGCCATGTTCTGTAAAGAAAATTAGCAAAAAAAGACGGCCCCTGACGATCTGAATCGTCAGGGGCCGTCACCGTCCGAGGGATATTTCGAAGAAACCGTAAACCGGGGGAGGTTTATTTATGGTCCAAACCGAAATGCTCCCGCAGATGGTAACTGAGTTCGCCGTTGACCTTGGCCAGCAGACCGATCACCCGTTCAGGGTCGGCAACCAGAGCCGGGTGGGCCTCGATTCTCCGGATCGCCTTGTTGACGTCGGGAATCGAATAATCCACGTAAGCACAGTCATCCGGCAGGGAAAAGCAAGCGGAACAGGCATCCCGCATGGTTTTGAGGCTGGTGGGAGTGCGATAATGCAACTCCTTGACCACTTGCCGCAGTTCCGGATCGGCAATGGCGGCGATCACCGCCAGGGCCGGATCAGGGGCGGTCTCCACCCCCATCTTACGGCGACTGAAGGT
>DIKC01000164.1 GCA_002421565.1 Desulfobulbaceae bacterium UBA5628
ACAACAACCGACTCCGCACCAACAACGGCGAAACCATTCCCAATGCCTGCGACACCTGCCATATCATTCTGGCAGAGGCGGAACCGGCCCCGGACGTGTTGAAAATTCTGCGCGGCGGCGACCACCGGTAACAGCTAACCAACCCAAAGGAGCCCAAAAAACATGAGTGAACAGAAAGCTGCCGACAACCAGAGCGATCCCATCCCCCATACCCCTTGGGGCCACATCATGCACGGCATGTGGCGCAACCCCTTGGGGTTGGTGGGGGTAACCATCACCACCATCAGCATCGCTCTAATGCTGGTCGGCCTGGCCCTGGATCTATTCGGTCTGGTGCAGAACCCCTACGTGGGGATCATTACCTATCTGGTGCTGCCCGGCGGTATGGTTCTGGGACTGGCGATCATCCCCCTGGCGGCCTGGCTCTGGCGACGTAAATACCGCCATGTGATCCCAGAAAAACGGCTCCAGATCGATCTCAGCAATCCCCGCCACCAGATGGGGGTGCTGGCCTTTATTTTCCTCACCGTGATCAACCTTGCCATCCTGGCGGTGGTCGGCTACGAAGGCTATCATTTCACCGACTCCCCCTACTTCTGCGGGATGGTCTGCCACAAGGTGATGGCCCCGGAATACACCGCCTATCAGCGTTCGCCCCACGCCCGGGTAAGCTGTGTTGATTGCCACATCGGGCCGGGAGCCGAATGGTTCGTCCAGGCCAAACTTTCCGGTCTGCGCCAGGTGGCGGCGGTCTTCCGCGACAGCTACAGCCGGCCGATCCCGGTGCCGGTCCACCAGCTCCGTCCGGCCCGCGATACCTGCGAGCAATGCCATTGGCCGGAGAAATTCCACGGCAAACGGGTCAAGGAGTTTTATAATTTCACCGACCAGAACCAGCTGAAACCGGAGATCACCGAAATCGCCCTCCACATCGGGGGCCGCAACCCGATTACCAGCGATTTTGAAGGGATCCACTGGCATGTGAGCCACAATGTCGAGGTACGCTACCTGGCGGTGGATGAACAACGAACTCAGATCGCCCGCCTCAAGGTCAAGCGTCCCGACGGCAGCCAGGAGGAATTCGTCAAGCCAGGGCTGGCCCTGCCGGAGGGAGTGGAAGGGAAATGGCGGCTGATGGATTGCATCGACTGCCACAACCGGCCTACCCATGTCTACGATAAGCCCGAGGAACGGGTCGATTTCGGCCTGCGCAGCAAACGGATCAATCCGGAGATTCCCGGCATCCGGGCCGACAGCCTGACCGCCCTTACCCGGGCCTATGAATCCCGCCAGGAGGCGGAGGAGCAGATGGTCGATTACCTGCTCAAGCTCCAGGCCGACCGCAACCCGGAACAGATGCGGAAATACGAACGGGATATCCGCACCGCCGGCCTCTATTTACTCGAAACCTATCTGGGCAATATCTGGCCGGAGATGAAAGTGGAATGGGGCACCTACCGCAGCCACCTCGGCCATCAGGACGCCGATCTCGGCTACGGCTGCTTCCGTTGCCACGATGAAGAACATGAAACCGCCGCCGGCCGCACTGTTTCGCAAAGATGCGACCTCTGCCACGACGCGCCTTTTTAAGGGGGAACTTAACAATGGTCGTTGACCCCAAGGAACCGATTTATCCGATCAGCGTCGCCGCCAAGCTCCTCTCGGTCCATCCCCGGACCCTGCGCATTTACGAAAACGAGGGGCTGGTCAAACCGGCTCGCAAAGGAACCAAGCGTTATTATTCAAACGATGACATCGAATGGGTGCAATGCCTGCGCAACCTGATCCATGACAAGGGAATCAGCATCCCCGGAATCAAGCTGCTGCTGGAGTTGACCCCCTGCTGGGAGATCAAGAAATGCCCGCCCGAGGTG
Organism: Desulfobulbaceae bacterium UBA5628; assembly: GCA_002421565.1. Lineage (GTDB taxonomy): Bacteria > Desulfobacterota > Desulfobulbia > Desulfobulbales > Desulfurivibrionaceae > UBA5628. Next base: position 1,875 of record DIKC01000164.1, read on the forward strand.
CGGGAGCGCTGTTCCGCCTTTGTCGATCCCTCGGTGCCCTGCTGGCTGGGGGCGCTCACCGCCTGCACCATGGAACAGAGGCAGTGCGAACAATGCGAAGTTTACATCAAGGCGATGAAGGAGGCCAAGCTGGTGGCCGAGGAAAAAAGCTGAGGGGGGGTAGTCTTGTCAATGGCACTCGGGCGGGGTACCGTCGCCCAAAAGCCAGGCGTAAAGGCGGAAATGGCGATAGAGGTTGTAAATCCCGATCAGGACCACGGCCCAGCCGGCGATTTGCAGCATCCGGACCCGGCTGCGGGCTGAAATGAGGTGGGCGGCGCTGCCGAACAGGAACAGGGCGGGAATGGTGCCGAGCCCGAAAAAGAACATGGTCAACAGGCCGCCGGCCGGAGTTCCGCTCTGGGCGGCGGCCAGCAGCATGGCATAAAGAAAACCGCAGGGCAGAAAACCCATGAGCAGCCCCAGGGGCAGGCCGGCCACTCCGGCCGGCAGCCCGGCCAGGCGGCCCACTCCCCTGGTAAGCAGGGCGGTGAGCCCGGCCCATTTCATTTCCAGCAGATCGCAACGCCTTAACACCCCCGCCACCCCCAGCCCCACCGCCATGATGAACAGATCAGAGGCCAGGAGCAGCAGAAAGGAAAACCAGGCAAAGCCGGTTCCGTGGACCAGCCCCGCTCCGATCAGACCGGCGGCCAGCCCCAGCAGGGAATAGGTAAGCAGACGACCGCTGTTGTAAAGCAGATGGAAAAGCAACCCGTGCGGTTTTTCCCGGCCAGCCAGGCCAAAGGCCGCCACCAAGGGGCCGCACATCCCCAGGCAATGGCCGGAGCCGAGCAGGCCGGTGACCAAGGCCAGCGAGTAAAGGGGATCAAGTATCGTCATCGTCATCAAACATCCGATATTTCGGGCCTTCCGGATCGTCGAACTCGCCCCGCCGGATCGCCCAGAGAAAGACCAGCCAGGCCGCCAGCCCGACCAAGAGGGAAAAAATGAGGAGCATGACGGTGGAGGCAAGCATCTTCAGCCCTCCGCTCTTTTAGCGGCCAAACGCAGGGAATTGGCGATCACGCAGACCGAACTGGCGGCCATGGCTCCGGCGGCGTAAATCGGGGCCAATCGTCCCGAGGCGGCCAAGGGCAGGGCCATGATATTGTAAACAAAGGCCCAGAACAAATTCTGGCGGATGATCCGCAGGGTGCGGCGGGCCAGGCGCACTGCCTGGGGCAAGAGCCGCAGGTCGGGACGGATCAGCACCAGATCGGCGGATTCCAGGGCAATATCGGTGCCGCCGGAAAGGGAACAACCCACCGCCGCCGTGGCCAGGGCCGGGGCGTCGTTGATCCCGTCGCCGGCCATCAGCACTGTTTCCCCCGCCGCCTGGGCCGCTTCGATCCATGCTTTCTTGGCGGCCGGCGCCATTCCCCCCTGAGCGACAATGGCCGCCGAGGCGGAGGGCGCCAATTGCCGGGCCAGCCGTTCGACGCTGGCCGGATGATCGCCGCTCAGGATGGCGACCTTGATTCCCAGAGCATCCAGTTCGGCGAGGACGGAGACCGCCTCCGGCCGTAGCGGGTCGCTGAAGATGAAGGAGCCGAGATAGCGATCAGCCAGGGCCAAATGGGCCTCGGTACGATCGCTTAAAGCAGCGGCCGGAATCTCGACTCCGGCGGCCTGAAGAAAAACGCGGCTGCCCAAGCGCAGTTCGCCGTTGCCGGTCTTTTCCTGAATCCCCTGGCCGGCAACGGCCTCGGCGGCTCCGGCCTCCACCCGGATTCCTTGACGACCTGCCTCGGCCACCATCGCCTTGGCCAAGGGATGGGCGCTGGCTGCCGCCAGCCGGGCCGCCAGGGGCAGCATGGCGGGATCGGAGATTTCCGTTACCGTGGGCTTACCTTCGGTCAGGGTGCCGGTTTTATCAAAAACGATGATGTCAATCTTACGGGCGTTTTCAAGCGCCAAACGATCCCGAACCAGGATGCCGTTTTGCGCACCCATTGCGGTTGTAATCGCCACCACCAGGGGAACAGCAAGCCCCAGAGC
>DIKC01000115.1:0-5138 GCA_002421565.1 Desulfobulbaceae bacterium UBA5628
GGTCTATTCCTGGCGGATGTGGGGGTTGGTGATTATCATGATGCTGGCCGGGCGCGGCTTGCGGATGGCGGGGCTGGCCGGTCAGTGGGTCGGGCTGGCCTACCTGGCGGTGGGCCTGGCCCTTTTTCTCGCCAGCCGGCTTTTTTGGCAGGCGTGGCGACCGGGGAAAATCGGCTGATGAGTACCCCCTCGTACAATGCGGCCCTGATCGATCTTGCCGCCCTGCGCCATAATTTCCGGGCCATCCGGCAACTGGTGGGGCCGGATTTGGGGATCATGGCGATGGTCAAGGCCGATGCTTACGGGCATGGCCTGGTTCCGGCGGCCCGCGCCTTTGCTCAGGCCGGGGCCACCTGTTTCGGGGTGGCGGAACTGGAAGAGGGGGTGCGCCTGCGCCAGGCCGGAATCGAGGGCGAAATCGTGGTCCTCCTGGGAGTGCCGGCGGCCGGGGCGGCCGAGGTGGTGGAATACCGATTGACCCCGGTGGTTTTCGACCGGGCGGTGCTGCCGGCTTTGGGAATGGCGGCAGCGGCCCGGCAGCGGCGGGTGGCGGTTCAGCTTAAGGTGGATACCGGCATGGGCCGCTTGGGGATTATGCCCCGGGAAATCGCGGCCCTGCTGGCCGCGATCGGCGAGTGGCCGGGCTTGCGCTTGTCCGGGATCTTGTCCCATTTTCCGACCGCCGACGGCGAGGATCAAGCCGTGGCCCTGGCGCCCTGGCCCCGTTTCGTCGAGCTTTGCGAAGCGTGCGTCCCTTCGGCGGCCGCCGGGCCGGGCGGGAAGCTGTTGCGGCATATGGCCAATTCCGCCGCCCTGCTGCGTTTCCCGGTCGCCCATGCCGATCTGGTCCGGCCGGGGATCACCCTCTACGGCTATTATCCGGCCCCGGCCCATGGACGTTTCGCGGCCATCGACCTGCAACCGGCGATGAGCCTGCGCAGCCGGGTGGTGCAGGTCAAGGAAGTGCCGGCCGGTTACGGGATCAGCTACGGCCACCGTTTCGTCACCGAACGGCCCACCCGTCTGGCGGTGCTGCCGGTGGGCTACGATGACGGCTACCCGCGTGGCCTGACCGGCAAGGCCGCGGTGCTGATTCATGGCCGCCGGGCTCCGATTCGTGGTACCATCTGCATGAATGCCTGTCTGGCGGAGGTGAGCGAAATTCCGGGGGTGGCGGCGGGCGACGAGGTGGTGCTCCTGGGCCGTCAGGGCGAGGAGATGATCGACGCCGAGGAGATTGCGGGCTGGCTGGGCACCATCTGTTACGAAATTCTCTGCCTCTCCGGTTCCCGCAATGGCCGGGTTTATCTGGATTCGGAAGCGGAGAGCGGGCAACAATAAACAACGATTTGTGGTGTCTTTTATGATCAAAGCGCGTTTGCGGGAAGTGGTGGATCGCTGTTTCGCCCAAGGGGTGCAAGAGGGGCTTTGGAGCGAGGCGGCGGCCGGATCGTACGCAGTGGAGGAGCCGAAGCACACCGGTCAGGGCGATTTCGCCACCAACCTGGCGATGGTGGTGGCGGGCAAGGAAAAGCGCAAGCCCCGGGAGGTGGCGGCCCAACTGGTTGCCCTCCTGGATATCCATACCGATCTGCTGGCCAGGGTGGAGGTGGCCGGGCCGGGCTTTGTCAATTGCGTGATTCAGCCCGCGGTCTGGCAGTCCCTATTGCCGGAGATTCACGGCCAGGGGACGAATTTCGGCCTTAGCAAGCGAGGGGCGGGGGCCAAGGTGCTGGTGGAGTTTGTCAGCGCCAATCCCACCGGCCCCTTGAGCGTCGGCCACGGCCGCCAGGCGGTGCTGGGCGACGCCATTGCCCGGTTGCTGATCGCCACCGGCCATGCGGTGACCCGGGAGTATTACTACAATGATGCCGGCCGCCAGATGCGGGTGCTGGGCGAATCGACCCGGGCCCGTTATCTGGAACTGCTCGGGTTGCCCTTTTCCTTTCCCGAGGACGGCTACCAGGGCGAGTATATCCGGGAGATCGCCCAGGCCCTGATCGCCGAGCAAGGTGACGCCCTCAAGGACGTGGCCGAGACGGCGCCCTTCACCAAAAAGGCCGAGGAGGTTATTTTCGCCGACATCAACCATACCCTTAATCGGCTGGAGATCAAGTTCGACAACTATTATAACGAGTACTCCCTCTACGAAAACGGCCTGGTGGAGGATGTGATCGCCGCCCTCCGGGAAAAGGGGCTGGTTTACGAGCAGGACGGGGCGGTCTGGTTCAAGACCACCGCCCTGGGGCTGGAGCAGGATCGGGTGATCGTCAAATCCAGCGGCGAGCCCACCTACCGGCTGCCGGATATCGCCTATCACCGGGAAAAATTCCGCCGGGGTTTTGATTGGATGGTCAATGTCTTCGGCTCCGACCATATCGCCACCGTCCCGGACGTGCTGGCCGGGGTACAGGCCCTGGGCTACGATCCGGCCAAGGTCACCCCGGTGATCCACCAGTTCGTCACCCTGGTGCGGGACGGCCAGCAGGTCAAGATGTCCACCCGCAAGGCCAACTTCGTCACCGTCGATGAACTGCTCGACGAGGTGGGGCCGGACGCGGCCCGCTTTTTCTTCCTGATGCGCAAGGCGGACAGCCAGTTGGAATTCGACCTCGCCTTGGCCACCCGCCAGAGCCAGGACAACCCGGTCTTTTATGTCCAGTACGCCCATGCCCGGCTGTGCAGCATCCGCCGTCAGGCCGCCGACAAAGGGGTTGAGCGGGGCGCGGCCGATCCGGCCTTGCTGGCCCGGTTGGTCGAGGAAGAGGAACTGGCCCTGCTCAAGGCCATGTCCGCCTTCCCGGCCCTGGTGGAGAGCGCCGCCCTGGCCCTGGAGCCGCACCGGATCGTCTTTTATCTCCAGGATTTGGCCGCCCGTTTTCACGGCTTTTACAACCGCCACCGGGTGATCGGCGACGATCCCGAGTTGAGCCGGGCTCGGTTGTGGCTGGCGGAAACCCTGCGCCTGGTCTTTGCCAACGGCCTCAACCTGATCGGGGTTTCGGCCCCGGAGAGCATGTAAGGCCGGAAGATGGCCGGGCCGAAACGCGCCAGCAGGAAGAAAAAGCCGCCGGTAGTCCGCCTGGAATTGGGCTGGGGCGGGATTTTCAGCCTGGTGGTGGTCTGTTTCTGCATTTTTTTGTGGATGTTTCTGCTGGGAATCTGGACCGGCCAGACGGTGCTGGTCCCGGCGGAAGACAAGGTCAGCCTGAGCATGCCCCGCCTGCCCGATTTTTCGCCCGCTCCAGCGGCCGGCGGAAACGAAGAACCGGCCCCGATCATGACCGAGGCCGCCAAGAAAGCGACCGGCAACGAGGTGGAGACCTTTTTTTCCCTCCAGGTGGCCGCCTATTCCCAGCCGGCCGAGGCCGGGGTGGCGGCGCGGGAATGGCGCAAAAAGGGTTACGATGCCTTTCTCCGGGAGGCGGATAATCCGGGTGAACAGGTGCGACTCTTTGTCGGCCGGTTTGCCAAGTTGGCCGATGCCAGCGAACTGGCGGCCCGTCTGGAACGGCAGGAAAAGATCAAGCCCCGGATCGCCTTGCTGCCGACTGAAAAATGATTGTGGGAAGGAGTGTTAAATGCTGATTCGTAATGCCACCATGGCCGATATCAAGTCGATTTACGCCCTGCTGCATCACTTTGCCGACCAAGGCTTGCTCCTCGGCCGCTCCTTGAGCTCGCTCTATGACCAGTTGCGGGATTTCAAGGTGGCGGTGGACGAGGCGGCCAACGGGGCGGTGGTCGGGGTCTGCGCCCTCCATATCTGCTGGGAAAACCTGGCCGAGATTCGTTCCCTGGCGGTGAGCGAGACGGTTCAGCGGCAGGGGGTCGGCAGTCGCCTGGTGCGGGCCTGCCTGGCCGAGGCGGGCGAGTTCGCCATCAGCCGGGTCTTTACCCTGACCTATCAGCCGGAATTTTTCAAAAAGCTCGGCTTTGCGCCGATCGACAAGAACGAACTGCCCCACAAGGTCTGGAGCGATTGCATTCAGTGCCCCAAATTCCCGGACTGCAACGAAGAAGCTTTGGTCTGGAACCAGGCCTGAAACCAAGGAGAATCGGATAATGCTGGGTAAGCTTTTGCACAAGGTGTTTGGCAGCCATAATGACCGGCTGCTCAAGGCGATGGCCCCGACCGTGGCGCGAATCAACGCCCTGGCCCCGGAGATCGGGGCCCTCGATGACGCAGCCCTGGTCGCCAAGACGGCTGAGTTCAAGGAGCGGCTGGCCGGCGGCGCCACCCTCGACGATCTGCTGCCCGAGGCCTTTGCGGTGGTGCGGGAGGCCTCCGGCCGGGTGCTGGGGATGCGCCATTTCGATGTCCAACTCCTCGGCGGCATGGTTCTCCATCAGGGTAAAATCGCGGAAATGCGAACCGGCGAGGGAAAGACCCTGGTCGCCACCCTGCCGGTCTATCTCAACGCCCTTACCGGCCGGGGGGTGCATGTGGTCACGGTCAACGACTATTTGGCCGGTCGCGACGCCGAATGGATGGGCCGGCTCTACACCTTCCTCGGCCTCTCGGTGGGAGTGATCGTCCACGGCCTCGATGATCAGGCCCGCAAGGCGGCCTACGGGGCCGACGTCACCTACGGCACCAACAACGAATTCGGCTTCGATTATCTGCGCGACAACATGAAATTCAGCCTCGACGATTTCTGCCAGCGCGAATTCAACTACGCCATTGTCGATGAGGTGGACTCGATCCTGATCGACGAGGCCCGCACCCCTCTGATCATCTCCGGCCCGGCCGACATGTCCACCGAGCTCTACGTCCGGGTCAACGGCCTGATCCCCAAATTCGCCCGCGACGTCCATTACACGGTCGATGAAAAGGCCCGCAGCCTGGCCCTTACCGAGGAGGGGGTGGCTCAGGGAGAGAAACTGCTGGGGGTGGAAAATCTCTACGATCCCTCCAGCATCGAGCAGTTGCATCATCTCAACCAGGCCCTCAAGGCGCATGTGATTTTTAAGCGGGACGTGGATTATCTGGTGCGCGACGGCCAGGTGGTGATCGTCGATGAGTTCACCGGCCGGGCCATGCCGGGCCGCCGTTTCAGCGACGGTTTGCATCAGGCCCTGGAGGCCAAGGAAGGGGTCAAGGTGGAACGGGAGAACCAGACCCTGGCCTCGATCAC
>DIKC01000115.1:5150-12376 GCA_002421565.1 Desulfobulbaceae bacterium UBA5628
TGGCCGGGATGACCGGCACCGCCGACACCGAGGCGGCCGAGTTCAAGAAGATTTACAACCTGGACGTAATGGTGGTTCCCACCCACAACCCCATGGTCCGGGTCGATTACGCCGACTCGATTTACAAAAACCTGGCCGCCAAGTACCGGGCCATTGTCCGCGAGATTCGCGCCCTCCACGAAAAGGGGCAGCCGGTGCTGGTGGGCACGATCAGCATCGATGTTTCGGAAAAAATTTCGGCCATGCTCAAGAAAGAGGGCATTCCCCACGCGGTGCTCAACGCCAAGCACCACGAAAAGGAGGCGGAGATCATCGCCGAAGCCGGGCAAAAGGGCAAGGTGACCATTGCCACCAACATGGCCGGCCGGGGCACCGACATCAAGCTGGGCGAGGGGATCGCCGATCTGGGCGGGCTCCATATCCTCGGCACCAGCCGCCACGAATCGCGGCGGATCGACAACCAGTTGCGGGGCCGGGCCGGCCGTCAGGGCGATCCCGGCTCCTCCCGCTTCTATCTTTCCCTGGAGGACGATCTCCTGCGGATTTTCGGCTCCGACCGGATTTCCGGGATTATGGACCGGCTGGGGATGGAAGAGGATGAGCCGATCGAACACGCCATGATCAGCCGGGCGATCGAGAATGCCCAGCGCAAGGTGGAGGGCCACAACTTCGAGATCCGCAAGCACCTCCTGGAATACGACGACGTGATGAACAAGCAGCGGGAGGTGATCTATCGCCAGCGGCGGGAGGTGTTGACCAGCACCGAACTCAAGGAGGTGGTGGTCGAGATGATCGAGGAACTGGCGGCCGAACCGGCGGCCGAGTTCGCCGATGCCAAAATTCCCTCCCAGGACTGGGATTGGGCCGGGATCGAAGAGCGTTTCGGCCAGCTTTTCGGCGCCCCCTTGGGCTGGGATGAAGCGGCCCGCCAGGATTTGAACCCCGAGACCTTTGAAACCAGGCTCCGGGAAATCGCGCTTACCCGTTACGAGCAGCGGGAAGCAGAGATGGGCGCCGCCAACCTGCGCCACCTTGAGCGCCTGATCCTCCTGCAACTGGTGGACAACCACTGGAAGGAGCATCTCCTCAACATGGATTATCTTAAGGAGGGGATCGGCCTGCGGGGTTACGGTCAGAAAAACCCGCTCAACGAGTACAAGCGGGAAGGGTTCGAGATGTTCATGGCGATGATCGACACCGTCCGTCGCCAGACGGTCAATACCCTGTTCCGCATCCAGTTGGTGCGGGAGGAAAGTGTCGAGGCCCTGGAAGAGCAACAGCGCCGCAAAAAGACCCCAATGCAACTGAGTCATGAAGAGCAGGACGCGGCCCATACCCCGCTGGTGCGCCAGGAGGAAAAAACCGGCCGCAACGATCCCTGCCCCTGCGGCAGCGGCAAAAAATACAAACGCTGCTGCGGTCGTCAATAAAGCGATCTGGTTCTGTCACGTTGTGGCAATCAGTTGATGTTCGGTACTATTTTTAATGCGATACCAATAATTGCCTGGTAAATTTAAAGGTTAAGATTTTTGATTACTTAACCTTTAGGGCTGAGGGGGCAACAATGGATATCAAGAACATCAACATGGTAACCCGGATTTTCGGGGGTTTTGCGCTGATCATTATGCTGCTGCTGGTGGTCGGGGTGATCGATCACCTGATGGTCAAACGGATGATCGGAGAGAGCGAGGAGATTACCCACGGTCTGGAACTGGATAATGAAATGGCCCAGCGGGAGGTGGATCACCTCAACTGGGTGGCCAAGGTGCGGGATTTCCTCGGCGATGAGGCGGCCGGCGAACTGAAGGTTGAGACCGATTACCGTAAGTGCGGCTTCGGCCGCTGGTACTATGGCGAAGGCCGACACCAGGCCGAGCAATTGATCCCCGGCATCGCCCAGGCCTTGGCTCGGATCGAAAAGCCCCATCAGGAACTGCATGCCTCGGCCATAGCCATCCAGAGCACCGTCCGGAATGAAGGGCGGGAACCGGCCCAGGCGATTTACGCCGCCCAAACCGTCCCGGCCCTGCGCGGGGTGCAGGGGTTGCTCAAGGAAATTCGGGAGCAGGCCGGGCGGGAAGTGGGTTTGATGAAGGAAACGGGCCGGAGTACCATGCACCGGGCATCCGCGATCCTTTCCGGCTCCCTGCTCTTTTTGGGGCTGATCGCCATCTTGATCGGCTTCCTCACCTATCGGGGGCTGGTGACAATCATGGGCGGGATCGGCCGGGAAATGACCGAAGGGGCCAACCAGGTGTCGGGAGCGGCCAATGAGGTCGCTGCCTCCAGTCAGGCCCTGGCCGAGGGCGCTTCCGAACAGGCCGCCTCGGTGGAGGAAATTTCCGCCTCCTTGCAAGAGGTGGCCTCGATGACCCGGCGGGACAGCGAGAACATCAGCCAGGCGGCCCGGCTGATGGAGGATGCCGGGTCGGTGATTAAAAGCGCTGACGGCTCGATGCAGCGCCTGGTCTCCTCGATGGAGGAGATTGCCGCAGCCAGCGCCGAAACCCAGAAGATCGTCAAGACCATCGACGAGATCGCCTTTCAGACCAACCTCCTGGCCTTGAATGCAGCGGTGGAAGCGGCCAGGGCCGGCGAGGCCGGGGCGGGTTTCGCGGTGGTGGCGGACGAGGTTCGCAACCTGGCGATGCGGGCGGCGGAGGCGGCCAAGAACACCTCCAGCCTGATCGACGGGACAGTGGGCAGAATCCAGGGCGGATCGGCCCTGGTGCGGGAAACCAATGATTCCTTTGGGGTGGTTTCCGAGTCGATCAACCGGCTTTCCACCCTGATCAACGAGATTGCCAACTCTTCCGGTGAGCAGTCGCGGTCGGTCTCCCAAGTCACCGCCGGGGTCAGTGAAATCGACCAAGTGACCCAGCGCAACGCGGCCACGGCCGAGGAATCGGCCTCGGCCGCCGAGGAGCTGCACGCCCAGGCCGAGACCTTGAAGGCGATGGTGGTGGACATGGTGCGGGTGATCGGCGGGATCAAGCAGGAGCAGGGCGGGGCGGCGATGGCCCTGAAGCGGCCGCCGGTTAAGGCCCGGTCATCCCATGCCGCCGCTCGGCCGGCCCCCCGCAAGGCGTTGCCCCAACCGGTCGCCAAGTCAACGGCCAAGCCGGCGGCTACCGCCAAAACGGCGAACAACATCATCCCCATGGATGGCGATGAATTTACTGATTTTTAAGGAGTAGCGGCGATGTTGACGGTGCGGGGCTTTCGGGCGGCGGCGGTTAAATCCGGGATCAGGGGCAAGGATCGTCTTGATCTGGGGCTGATTGTCAGCGAGGTGCCGGCCACCTTGGCCGGGGTCTTTACCCGTAACCGGGTGGCGGCGGCGCCGGTGCTGCTGGACCGGGAACGGCTGAAAAGCGGCCGGGCGCAGGCGATTCTGGTCAATTCCGGGATCGCCAACGCCTGCACCGGCGCGGAAGGAATGCGCGACGCCCGGATGACCGGGGCGATGGCCGCCGACGCCTTGGGTATCGCCGGGGAACTGGTCCAGGTCGCCTCCACCGGGGTGATCGGGATGCCGCTGGAGGTGGATTGTTTCCGCCGGGGAATGCCGAAACTGGTCGCGGCCTTGGAACCGGCCGGGCTGGCGCAGGTGGCCCAAGCGATCATGACCACCGACACGGTGCCTAAAACCGCCTCCCGCACCTTCACCCTGGCCGGGGCCGAGGTGACCATCGCCGGGATCGCCAAGGGGGCGGGGATGATCATGCCCGACATGGCCACCATGCTCTCCTTCATCCTCACCGACGCGGCGGTGGGCCGGGAACCGCTCCAAGCCATGCTCCGGCGGGCGGCCGATCTTTCCTTCAACCGGATCACCATTGACGGCGACACCAGCACCAACGACACCGTTCTCCTGCTGGCCAACGGCCGGGCCGGCAATCCCCCGATCGACCACGATCCGGCCACCCTGGCCGTTTTTCAGGAAAACCTCGAAGCCCTTTGCCGCGATCTCGCCCGCCAGATCGTGCGGGACGGGGAAGGGGCCACCAAGCTGGTCACCATCCGGGTGGAAGGGGCGGCCAGCCCGGCCGAGGCGGCAGCGGCGGCCCGGACCATCGCCAATTCCAATCTGGTCAAGACCGCCTTTTTCGGGGAAGACGCCAACTGGGGCCGGATCATCGCCGCCCTTGGCCGCTCCGGGGCGCATTTCGAGCAGGAAAAGGTGGGGATCGCCTTTGACCAGGTGGTGATGGTGGCCAACGGGGTGGGCCGGGACAAGGCGGTGGAGGCCCAGGCCACCAAAGTCCTCCGGCAAAAGGAATTTACGGTCACCTTAAGCCTCCAGGCCGGCGCCGCAACGGCGGAAATCCTCACCTGTGATTTTTCCCTGGATTACGTCAAGATCAACGCCGATTACCGGACCTGATGCGGCGTTTTCTCTTCCCGATCCTGATCCTGACGGTGGTGGCGATCGGGCTGCTTCACTTCTTCACCCCCGGTCATCTCCATTTCTACCACGATACCTTCCGCCGCCTTACCTATTTCCCCATCGTCTTGGGGGCGCTGTGGTTCGGGATGCGTGGCGGTTTGATCCTGGCCGGGCTGTCGTCGCTTGCCTTCATTCCCCATCTTTTCCACTATTTCAGCCAGGGGCCGGATGCCTATTTCAGCGAGTTGACCGAGATCGTCCTCTATCTCGCCACCGGCCTGGTGGTGGGAGTGATCGCCGATCGGGAACGCAGGCTGCGCGCTAAGCTGGAAAGCTCCTACCAGCGGCTCCACCGGGAAACCGCCCAACTGCTGGAGGCGGAGAAACAACTGGCCGCATCCCAGCGTTTTTCCGCCCTGGGCCGGATGTCCGCCTCCCTGGCCCATGAAATTAAAAATCCCCTGGGCTCGATCCGGGGCACGGCCGAGATTTTTCTCGATGAATTTCCGCCGGGCCACCCCAACCGCGAGTTCGTGGAAATTCTCCTCAAGGAAACCGCCCGCCTCAACAGCACCGTGGACAAGGTGTTGCGCTATTCCCAAGGGCGGCCGGAAGAGGAGAACGAAACGGCGGAACCGCTGGCCGTGGTGCTGGAACGCCTCGCCGCTCTGGTGGCCGGTCCCCTACGAAAAAAGGGGATCAGCTACCAGGCCCGCGGCCTGGCAAGCGTTGCCGATCTGGCGGTGCCGGCCCACCGGATTTCCCAGGTCTTCCTGAATCTGCTGCTCAACGCCATCGACGCGGTTCCGGTGCAGGGGGAAATCACCCTCAGCGTGGCGCGCCAAGCCGACGGCTGCCAAGTGACGGTGGCGGACAACGGGCCGGGAGTCCCGGCCGCCGACCGGGAGCGGATTTTCGACGCTTTCCACACCGGCAAGGAAGACGGCACCGGCCTGGGGCTGCTGATCAGCCGCAAGATCGTGGAAAGCCTGGGCGGCGCCATCACCGTGACCGACCGCCCCGGCGGCGGCGCCGCCTTCACCGTCTTCCTGCCCGCCGCCCCCTTCGCCTGAAAACGCTTAAATATTTTACCGGGCCGTGATTTTTTCGGTGAGGGCGTAAAAAAAGTCCTTGGACCAGACCTCGATTGCTGAGGGATGGGTGAGAAAGTGTTGAACATCGGCGCGGGCGGCCTGAATATCAAGTTGCTCTATCCTGGCGTTCAGCATCTGTTTCACGTCCATCAGCGCGAGAGGCTTCTCGTCCCGGTAATGGTTAGTTTGCCGGAGGCGGGCCTCAAGATGGGCGAGGTTGAGGGCGGTGCCCCGGCCCAGGTGCCAGACGAAATCGTACCAATCGCGGCCTTTTACCCGGTTCTTCCATTGGCGGCACAGGATGGCATGCAGTTTTCCGGCAAAAAATGACGGGAGATCGAAGGTGCGTACGGAAAAAGGGATGGGTTGCAGAAGAAAGCCGGTCTCCGTAGCAAAATTCGGCGGCGGCTCGGTATCGACTTCGATCTTGATCCGTATGGAACGGTTGCGGTGGATACCGGCGGCCATTTCCTCGCCGGCCTCGATAATCAGCAACTGCTCCCGCGTATTCGCCTTGAGAAAGGCGGATTCCACCGCGCTGTCGATGGTTTTTTCCTTCTTCTCCACCTGGACGGTAAAACCCCAGGCCGTGAGTTCTTCCGCCATAAAGGCGTTATAGGGCGCCAGATCGAAATGCTCGGTCGGGGTCAGAAGCGAGAAGTCCATGTCCTCGCTGAACCGATCCAGGCCGTGCAGGATGCGGAGGGCGGTGCCGCCGTAAAAGGCGGTGTGCTCAAAGAACTTGCCGCGCCAGAGTCCGCAGAGCGCGATCTCCTGCAGAATTTCACGCAGGGCGTTAACGTGGTCTTCGGCGGTACGGAGTTGGTATTTCCGCAACATGGCGGCAACGGCATCATGCATGGCGCGACCTCAGGTTGCGCAGAAAACGGGCGCAGAGAGCGATCTTGGCCGATCCCGCAACCTCGCCCAGTTTAGCCAGCAGATCGGGGTCCAGGCGGCGCAAGTCTTCAGTTTCGATGCGCAGGTTATCCAACAGATAAGCGGCCATGTCATCAAGTGAGCGAAGTTGATTGCCGCGATCGTCCCGCACCTTGTCGGCCAAAGCTCGTTCCGGCACCGCGATCAGATAGGCGGCATCGCCTGTTTCAACCCTTGTCACCCCCAGCGGGAAATAGGCCGGTGGCACCTGGCGATAAACAAAAACGCCCACCGGCGTAGTGAACCGTTTGGGCCGCTTGGGCGTGACCGAAGTAACGGTTTCCACTCGTTCCGGAATCATCCCGTGCAAGGCGAGGGCCGAGTCCAGGGAAAGAGCGGATGGTCCGTAAATCAGATTTGCCAGCAGCTCCCGGCTGTAAGGCCGCAGGCGGAATTCATCGCCAAAGACATAAAGCCCTTTCTTGATCCGGATTATAACCCCTTTTTTCATGAGGGAGCGCGCTTTGTCCCGGGGATTGGCATAGTCCGCCAGGGCCGACATCAAGGCAAGATAGTCGAACTCTTCGCGACCGATCCGTTTTCTCAGTAAGGAGTCCATGCCCATGTTTTTAACATAGTAAGTACGAATTTTCCATACTTACTGCGTTTAAAAACACAAAAGTCCGGTGCCCCCAAACCGGCTTTTGCCTTGACATGGAATGACCGGCCCGCTAGAACGAGTGGCGAGGCAACGGCCTTATTTTGTTCAATTCCCCGGAGCCAGGCCCGAATGTCCGAAAAAGAAGCCACCGCCCGCATCAAGATCAACCGCTTGCTCGAAGCGGCCGGCTGGCGTTTCTTCG
>DIKC01000088.1 GCA_002421565.1 Desulfobulbaceae bacterium UBA5628
GCCCTGGTGCGGCCGCCGGGCCATCACGCCGAACGCGACCACACCAGCGGTTTCTGCCTGTTCAACAATATTGCGATCGCGGCCCGCCATGCCCTGAAACAGCACGGCCTTTCCCGGATCATGATCGTGGACTGGGATCTCCACCACGGCAACGGCACCCAGCATGCTTTTTACGACAGCGATCAGGTGCTCTTCTTCTCCACCCACCAGTACCCCTATTTCCCCGGTAGCGGGGCGCTCAATGAAACCGGCCGCGGCCAGGGCGAGGGCTACACCATCAACGTGCCGCTCCAGGGCGGCCAGGATGACGCCGCCTTTGCCCGCATCTTTAATGAACTGGTCGCCCCCCTGGCCGAGCAGTACCAGCCGGAGCTGATCATGGTTTCGGCCGGTTTCGACACCTATATCGGCGACCCCCTTGGTACCATGCGGGTCACCGAAGCCGGTTATGCCTATATGACCAGGGTTTTGCGGGAACTGGCCGCCAAGCTTTGCCACGGCCGCCTGGTGCTGGTGCTGGAAGGCGGTTACGATCTGGGCATCATGGAGCAGGGGGTCTTGGCCTGCCTCGGCGAAATGGCCGGCGACCAACTCCTGCCGGATGCCGCCGTGGCGGTTCTCCGCCGGGCCGCCGGCCCCCTCCGGGCCCTTGAAATGGCCAGGGAAACGGCAAAAAAATACTGGACAATTCCGGGGTGATCTGGCTTTTTGAGAGGCTGGGCAGGTAATCTGGAGAGGGTGGCCGTCAATGTTTGCTAAAATCAAAAAGAATGGCTTTCAGGTGTTGGCTCTCCATCATGCGGAGGCAATTCTGAAGCACGACATGAAGGCGGCGGTCGGCGAACTGGAAGCCGCTCTCTCGCGGATTGCCATTCCGGTAGCGGAACTGGTGCATGGCGGCGGCGGGGAAGGAGAATTAACCCAAAGGCTGCGCCGGGTGTTGAGTGATGAATATGGTTGGCGCAAGCACAAATTTGAAATTAGAAAAATCATCGACGGAAAAGAGAAAGAATCTATTTACCATGAGATAGATCATGTGAAGGAGTTTTCCGGCGGGGTATTTGCCCTTGAAATCGAATGGAACAACAAGGATCCCTTCTATGATCGGGATCTGGAAAATTTCAAGCGCCTGCATGCCGACGGGGCTATCTCGGTGGGGGCGATTATTACCCGTGGATCGTCTTTGCAAGAAGGGATGCGGGAATTGATCACTGACTTTGCCCTCAAGGAGGGTATCGGGGGGATGGGAGATCTGGCGCGCTTCTATACCCCGACCAGGCGGCAAGAGGAATTGATCGCCAAGGCGGTGGAGAGCAAGGGATCTTTCGCGGCAGGCTGGGCGCATGTTTTTGTGGCGGACAAGTTCGGCGAAGCCACTACCCACTGGCGAAAACTCGAAGATCGGGTGCGGCGCGGGGTGGGTAATCCCTGTCCGTTGCTGCTGATCGGAATTCCCAGGAGCGTGGTTATCGTTTAGCGTTTTTTATTTCGGGCAAGGGGGGTATCATGGGCAAAGTTTATCAGATGACCAAGAGCAATCCCGCTACCGACCTCTTGACCAAGGCGGTCGGGCCGTATTCGACAATTCTGGCTGATCCTCCCTGGCAATTTCAGAACCGGACCGGCAAGATGGCCCCGGAACACAAACGCCTGTTGCGTTATCCGACCATGGAATTGCGGGAAATTATGGAAATGCCGGTGGCCAGGTTGGCCGCCGCCCAATCCCACTTGTATTTGTGGGTGCCGAATGCTTTGCTGGAGGAAGGTCTGCGGGTGATGCGGGCCTGGGGGTTCACGTACAAATCAAATCTGGTCTGGTTCAAGGTGCGCAAGGATGGCGGCCCGGATGGCCGGGGGGTGGGTTTTTATTTTCGTAATGTCACCGAACTGGTGCTGTTCGGAGTGCGCGGCAGCATGCGAACCCTGCAGCCGGGGCGGACCCAGGTCAATCTTTTTGCCACCCGCAAACGTGAACACTCCCGCAAGCCGGATGAGTTTTATGACCTGATTGAGGCCTGCTCACCCGGCCCCTATCTCGAACTGTTCGCGCGCTTTCGCCGACCCGGTTGGGATCAATGGGGCAATGAGGACGTGGAGCAAAATTCCTTCCAGGGGGCGGCCAAGCGCAAAGGGCATGTTGATGGGCAGTTGCGCTTGCCGTTGGCCGAGTCTGGCCGGCGGGTCATTTTGGGAGATCGTTGATACCGCGATGCAAGCGAAAAGCCGGGCCAAAATATTGATTGCCGACGACGACCCCATGGTGCGGGGGGCGGTGGCCAAGATGCTTGCCGTCTTCGGCCATGAGGTGATTGCCACCGCCAGCGGCGAGGAGGCCCTGGGCAAGCTCACCCCGGATTTCGATCTGGTGATTCTCGACATCAATATGCCGGGCCTGGACGGTTTTGAAACCATGCAGCGGATCAACCGGCAGGATTACGGGATTCCGGTGATCTTCCTCACCGGGGCCGGTAGCATGGAATACGCGGTCAAGGCGGTCAATCTCGGGGCTTACGACTTCATCACCAAGCCCATTTCCGATATTGAGCAGTTCCATATCACGATCAACCGGGCGGTGGAGAAACGGATGTATGTGCTCCAGGAGCGCACTTACAAGGAGGATCTGGAGCGGCAGGTGCGGGAGCAGACCAGCGAGCTGGCCGAGAAAAACCGGCTGCTCCAGGAATACAGCCACAACCTGGAAGTGACCACCCTCGACACCATGCTCACCCTTCAGACCGCCCTGGAGGAGAAGGATATTTACACCGCCGGCCACACCGCCCGGGTCAGCCATTACGCGGTGGACATCGCCCAGGCCATGGGGTTGCCGCCTTTTGAAGTGGAGGTGCTGGAACGGGCCTGCCAGGTGCACGACATCGGCAAGCTGGTGATCGACATCAGTTATATCAGCAAACCCGGCCCCCTTTCCGACGAGGAATGGGCGATGATGCGCAAACATCCGATTATCGGGGAAAATATCATCAAGCCCCTTTCCTTTATGAGCCGGGAGTTGTTTATTGTCCGTCACCATCATGAGCGTTTTGACGGCAAGGGTTATCCCGACGGCCTCGGCGGCGACGAGTTGGATATTGCCACCCGGATCATCACCGTGGCCGACAGCTACGACGCCATGACCTCCAAGCGCAGCTATCGCGAAAGCATGAGCGTCGAGCAGGCCCTGGTCGAGATGAACCGTTGCGCCGGCAGCCAGTTCGATCCGGAGGTGGTCAAGGTGTTCAGCGAAATGATTAAAGGCCGTATAAGCGGCGGCAGGCAGCAGGAGGCATCGGCATGAGCATTACCCCGGAGGAAGTGGCCAAGGTGGCCCGCCTGGCCCGGCTGGAATTGGGGCCGGACGAAGTGGCCGCGATGACCGATCAATTGGCCCGGATTCTTGAATATGTGGACAAACTGAGCGAACTGGATACCAGCGGGGTGACCCCGGTAAGCCACGCCTTGGCGGTGGTCAACGCCTTCCGCGAGGATGAGGTGCGCCCCTCCCTGCCCCGGGAGGAAGCCCTGGCCAACGCGCCTATGGCCAACGAGGAAGCCTTTGTGGTTCCGAGGGTGATCTGAGATGAGCGATCTTTGTACCATTACCATTCATGAACTGGCCGGCCGCCTGGCCCGGCGGGAAGTTTCCTCGCTGGAGGCGACCAGGGCGGTGCTGGCCCGGATCGACGATCCGGCGATCGGGGGGGCGGTACGGGCCTTTATCACCGTCGACCATGAAGGGGCCTTGACCCAGGCTGAGGCCGCCGACCGGCGGCTGGCGGCCGGCAACGCCCCGGAGCTTTGCGGGGTGCCGCTTTCGATCAAGGACGTGCTTTGCACCAAGGGGGTGCAGACCACCTGCGGCTCGAAAATCCTGGCCGGTTTCAAACCGCCTTACGATGCGACGGTGGTTGAGCGGCTGAAAGAGGCCGGGGCGGTGATCGTCGGCAAGAACGCCATGGATGAATTCGCCATGGGGTCTTCCAGCGAGAACTGCGCTTACGGGGCGCCGTGCAATCCCTGGCAGCTCGATCATATCTGCGGCGGTTCCAGCGGCGGCTCGGCAGCGGCGGTGGCCGCCGGTCTGGGAGCGGCCTCGCTCGGTTCCGATACCGGCGGCTCGATCCGTCAGCCCGCTTCCCACTGCGGGGTGGTGGGGATCAAGCCCACCTACGGCCTGGTCTCCCGCTACGGTCTGCTCGCCTTTGCCTCTTCCCTGGATCAGGTGGGGCCGATGACCCGCGACGTGCGGGACGCAGCCCTGATGATGAACGCGATCTGCGGGCATGATCCGCGGGATTCCACTTCCCTTAACAGGTCGGTACCCGATTACACTGCCGCCCTGGCCGACGGCCTGGCCGGGATGCGGCTCGGGATTCCCAAGGAGTATTTCGGGGAAGGTCTGGACGACGAGGTGCGGCAGGCGGTGGAGCATTCGATCCGGCTTTTGCGGGAGGCCGGGGCCGAGGTGCGGGAAGTGAGCCTGCCCCACACCGAATACGGGGTGGCGGCCTACTACGTGATCGCCCCGGCCGAGGCCAGTTCCAACCTGGCCCGCTACGACGGGGTGCGTTTCGGCTTCCGGGACATGGCGGCCGATGAATTGTTGGCCATGTATCGCCGTAGCCGTTCCCAGGGCTTCGGGCCGGAGGTGAAGCGGCGGATCATGATCGGCACCTATGCCCTGTCGTCGGGTTATTACGACGCCTATTACAAAAAAGCCTCCCAGGTGCGGGCCTTGATTATCGAGGATTACCGGGCCGCCCTTGAACAGTGCGACTTGCTGGTTTCGCCGGTGGCCCCCACCCCGGCCTGGCCCCTGGGCGCCAAGGCGGACGATCCTTTGGGGATGTATCTTTCCGACGTACTCACCATCCCCACCAACCTGGCCGGACTGCCGGGGATGTCGGTGCCGTGCGGCTTCAGCCGGGAGGGATTGCCCATCGGCCTGCAATTGCAAGCGGCCCATTTCGGGGAGGAAAAGATGCTGCGGGCGGCCTGGAATCTGGAACAAAGGCTGGCGATCAGCGACCGCCGCCCGACCCTTTAAGCAAGGAAATAAGATGCCGATCAAGGTTGCCGAGCATATTGCCGGGCTGGTGCCCTATCCGCCGGGCAAGCCGATTGAGGAGCTGGAGCGGGAGCTGGGGATCAGCGGCTCGATCAAGCTCGCCTCCAATGAAAACCCGCTGGGGCCGTCGCCCAAGGCAGTGGCCGCGATCCACGCCTGTCTGGACAAGCTCCACCGCTACCCGGACGGCAGTTGTCATTACCTGGCTCAGGCTCTGGCCGAACGGCTGGCGGTGGGGCCGGAGCAACTGGTTTTCGGCAACGGTTCCAATGAAATTATCGGGCTGCTGGCCGCCGCTTTTCTGGG
The DNA here is from genome assembly GCA_002421565.1 of Desulfobulbaceae bacterium UBA5628. GTDB lineage: Bacteria > Desulfobacterota > Desulfobulbia > Desulfobulbales > Desulfurivibrionaceae > UBA5628. The sequence continues at coordinate 5,369 of DIKC01000088.1, forward strand.
GCCGGGCGACGAGGTGGTGAGCAGCCACCCCACCTTTCTCGTCTATCAGAGCGTGGTGCAGGCGGCGGCCGCGATCAACCGGGTGGTGCCGCTCAAGGAAATGCATCATGACCTCGATGCCATCCTGGCCGCGATCACTGCCCGTACCAAGCTGATTTTTCTCGATAATCCCAACAATCCCACCGGCAGCGTCTTCAGCGCCGCCGAGTTCGAGAATTTCCTGGCCCAAGTGCCGGAGACGGTGATCGTGGTCCTGGACGAGGCCTATGTCGATTTTGTCGAGCCGGGCCTGCAACTGGACGCCCGCCGCTACCTGGAAGGTCCCGTCCCGGTGGTGGCCCTGCGCACCTTTT
>DIKC01000084.1 GCA_002421565.1 Desulfobulbaceae bacterium UBA5628
CCCGGAGCAACATCATGGCCGGCAGCCGCTATTTCCGGCTGATGCTGGACCGCTTCGGCAATGATCAGCGCCTGGCCCTGGCCGCCTACAACGCCGGCCCCCAAGCGGTGGAACGGCACGGCGGCATCCCGCCCTTTGCCGAAACCAAACGCTATGTCCGGCAGGTGCTGGACCACTACCGGCAGATGAGCGCCGGGATTACCCTGCCCGCCGCTGAAAAACTGGCCCGGATGACGGCGGAATAGCCATGCCCGACCGCCGCCTGCTCACCCTCCCCAATCTCCTTACCGGCTATCGCTTCGCGGTGGTGCCCTTTCTGATCCTCTTTCTCTATCCTGGGGCCGGGCCGTGGATGGGGCTGATCGCCTTTGTCCTCTTCCTTTCCGGCGCCCTGACCGACTTGGCGGACGGCTACTTTGCCCGCAAGCAGCAAAGTGAAACCGTACTCGGCAAGCTGATTGATCCCCTGGCCGATAAGGTGCTGGTGGCGGCGGCCCTGATTCTGCTTATTCCCATGCAACTGGTGCCGGCCTGGATCGCCTTTGTCATCATCGCCCGCGAATTGATGATTACCGGCTTCCGGGGAGTGGCAGCCGACGCCGGGATCGTGATCGGGGCCGGCCGGCTGGGCAAGATCAAAAGCGTCTTCCAGTACATCGCCCTCTGCGTTCTCATTTTCCCGGCCGGGCTGCTGCCTTTGCCCTTTCTCCACGACCTCGGCCGTTTGATCCTCCTGGTTTCGATGATCCTCACGGTCTGGTCGGGCGTCGATTATTTCGTCCGTTTCCGTAAGCTATACCTGCCCGCCGCCGCTTAAACGGCTTGACACGCCCCGTCCCGCCCTCTATATTGACTTCCGCTTTATTCATATCTTTGCCGGAGTGGTGAAACTGGTAGNNGCACGGGACTCAAAATCCCGCGGGGGCAACCCCATGTCGGTTCGATTCCGACCTCCGGCACCAGCGATAAACAGGGGCTTTTCCAGTGATAACGCTGGGAAAGCCCTTTTCGTTCCCCGGCCTGCTTGGTTTTCGCTTGCTGTTTGTTGCCGTGAAATGCTATTTGAATGCGTATCAAGTGCAACAAAAGTGCGACAAAAGTGGGGCATTTTTTTATTGTGGTTGGTTTTGGCTCATATCCAGAAACGAAAAAACAAGGGCGGAATATCGTGGATGCCCACGGTGAGGATGACCGGCGGCCTGCGCTTAGGCTTGTTCTCCCCCGGAATAGCTCGGCATCACCTGGCCGATTCTTCACGCAAATTATTTTACCGGCGGGGGAAAAGTGCCCCCGGATTGCCGCCGCTGGCGGTGATCCGGGCCAGATCATCGGTCAAGGGCAATCGCACTTCATGCGAGGCGAGGATTTCACCGCTGGCCGGATCAACCAGACGGCCGGTCAGGTAAACGTGGCTGTAAGTCTTGTAGTAGGTGCCGGTGACCAGAGCATCCGGAGTCACTCCGGTGGCCAGCAACTCCTTGACGTTGCGGGAGAGGGCCAGCTCGCCCGCCTCTTCTCTGATCTGGAGGGTTTGGGTCAGGTTGAGGGCCACCACCCGATAGCCGAGATCGTTAAGGGCGGTGGTCACATGGCCGGACATGGCCCGGCCGAGGGTTGACGATTTTTTCAGATCGTCAACATTGACAAAAGTGGTGGTGATCACGGTGGCGTCAGGGGCCAAGGCATCCCTGGGGCCGCTGGTCAGGGCGGCGGTCATATCGCGGGCGACCAAGCGGAGATCATCGGTGCCCTTGGTCATTGATTGGGCCAACGAGCAGGCGTTGAGGGCGGCCAGGAGTAGCAGCGCGGCGGTCAGTCTGGTTGTGGTCTTCATCCTGAAATCTCCATCCGGCGGGCAGGGGTCGGGGATTTTTCCCGGTAGTGCCAGGCATCGGCCCCGTTGATGTAGTAGAGATCGGAGCGGCGGAAGATATAGCGGCCATCGTGGGTGATGGTGCTGGTGATCAGCAGCTCATGATCAGGGATCGCCGGGAAAGCGTCCCAAAGAAGATCAACCGCTACCGCCCCGGCCAAGCCCGCGCCTTTCCATGCCTGGCTGGCCTGGCCGTGATCAAGGGCGTTGCGGAGAACCAGCATACCACCGGCGAGGGTGGTCAGCATACCGGGCGGCGGACGTTGGATGCCTCGGTCTGCCTGATGGCGGATGGTTTGCAGTTTGTACTCCAGGGTGAAGGTTTGGGGATCGGGTGTAGTCGGAACCTCCACCCCCTGGTTGACCAGCCGGGTGATTAGCAGATCGTGGAAGCCCTGCTGGAAAGGAGATGAGTTTTTCGGGGGTGGGGCGATGAATATCCGGCCGGCGACAACCCGCACCTGGGCGGCCACATCATCTGCCAACACATCCCAGTGGTGCATAGCCTGCATGGTTCGTTGTACGCTGTAGGGGTGGCTGGTGGCCTGGGGTACCTGGGAGCAGGCGGCCGTGAAGGCCAGCAAAAGCAGGGCCGAAAGTAGGTAAATACGCGATTTTTTCATGGTTTCCTCCTTTGTTTGAAGCACCCTATCATAACATGGGCAAGCGGTCAATAATGAGCATAAGGAGGGTGGATGGCGGTCTATATCTCCACCTTCTGGAGTAAAAAAAGGAACAGAACGTGACATGTCGGTTCGATCACGGAATCCCTTTTTTTGTCAGCTCCGCCCTCAGGAGGGACCCATAAAGCGGCGCATTCGGATGTTGATCAGCAGGCCGATCCCGGCCAGGGTGGTAATCAGCGACGAGCCGCCGTAACTGAACATGGGCAGGGGCATCCCCACCACCGGCAGCAGCCCCAGGACCATCGCCAGGTTGATAAAGGCCTGCCAGAAAATCAACGAGACGATGCCGAAGGCGAGCAGCATCCCGAATTTATCCCGGGCCGCCAGGGCTATGTTGAGCCCCCAGAGGATGATGAAGAAGTAGCAGGCCAGCAAAACCAACGAGCCGACAAAACCCCACTCCTCGGCCCATACCGAAAAGGCGAAGTCGGTGTGGCGTTCGGGGAGAAAATCAAGCTGGGCCTGGGTGCCGTGCAGGTATCCTTTGCCGAATTTGAGGCCGCTGCCCACCGCGATCTTGGACTGGGTGATATGGTAGCTGGCCCCCAGTGGGTCTTTTTCCGGATCGAGAAAGGTCAGCACCCGCTGACGCTGGTAAGGCTTGAGAAAAAAATGCCAGGCCAAAGGGATGGCGGCCAGGCCGGTGCCGGCCAGTACCGCCAGGGTGGACCATTTCAGTTTAACGAAAAGGGTTATGGAAACGAAGATGAAGGCCAGCAACAGCGCGGTTCCCAGATCCGGCTGCTTGAGAATCAGAAGAAAGGGAACGGCGGTGAGAGTGATGGGTACCGCCAGTTCCTTCAAGGTAAAGCCCTTGCCGGTATCCTTGCGGAAATAATAACTGGCCAGGGTGATCACCAGCATCAATTTAGCCGGCTCCGAAGGCTGCAGGCGGAAGAAACCGAGATTTAGCCAGCGCTGGGTGCCGGCCACCTCGGCGCCCAAGATCAGGGCGGCCAGCAGCAGGATGATCATGGCCGCGTAGATCGGATAATTCCAGGCGATCAAGGTTTTGTAATCGACCAAGATAATACAGAAAATAATCCCGAAGCCCATCAGATAATAATAGATTTGTTTGATAAAGACCGAGGTGCCGACGCTTTTAGTCAGATAAGAGGCGCTGTAAAGATTGACCAGCCCGAGGATGGCCACCACCAGGACGGCGGCCAGCATCACCCAGTCGATATTCTGCAACAGCCGGCGGTCAAAACGAAGCATGGTTATTCCTCGGAGTCGATGGTTGCCGGGGGCGGCGGCGGTTCGGGGGCAGCGGCCGCGCCGAGACGGCCGGCAAAGTAGCTTTTAAGAACGGCCTTGGCGATCGGCGCCGCCACCGAGCCGCCGCCGCCGCCATGCTCTACCAGCACCGTCACCGCGATTTCGGGATTGTCGGCCGGCGCGTAGCAGGTAAACCAGGCGTGATCGCGGAATTTGTAGGGAATGGCATCGCCTTTCAGGTGCTCGAAGTGGGCCAGCCGCACCACTTGGGCGGTGCCGGTTTTGCCCGCCACCACGATCTCGGAGAATTTAGCGGCGCGGGCGGTGGCATGCTCGCCGTTAACCGCGTCGATCATCCCCTGCCGGACCAAACGCCAGGAATTTTCCTTGGCAATGGCGGTGTTTTCCAGCACCGGCGGGAAAGAGGTTACCATATTTCCTTCCTGATCGCGGACGCTATCCACCAGCAAGGGCCGATAAAGCTTGCCGCCGTTGGCCACCGCCGCGGTCATCCGGTTGATTTGCAGGGGAGTGGCCAGGTTGAAGCCCTGGCCGATGGCCACCGACATGGTTTCCCCCTCCTGCCACGGTTCCTGGTGGCGGCGCTGTTTCCATTCGCTGGTCGGCACCAGGCCCTCTTTTTCATGCTCCAGCTTGATTCCGGTTTTGCGCCCCAGGCCGAAGAGGGCGGCATAGCGGGCCAGGGTGTCCACCCCCAGTTTTTGCCCCACCTGGTAGAAATAGACGTCGCACGACTCGGAAATCGCCTTGTTGAGGTTGACCGCCCCGTGCCCCCCTTTTTTCCAGCAGCCGTAACGGCGATTGCCGAAATTAATAAAACCGGGACAATAATGGACGGTCTCCGGGGTGATCACTTTCTCCTCCAGGCCGGCCAGGGCGGTAATAAGCTTGTACGTTGAGCCGGGTGGGTACTGACCCTGGATCGGCTTGTTGATAAGCGGCGTTTTGGGGTCTTCGAGCAGGCCGCGCCAGACCGGGGTCGGAATCCCGCCCTCGAATTTGTTGAGGGGCAGGGCAGGGGCGCTGACCAGGGCCAGCAACCGGCCGGTGTTGACCTCCATCGCCACCACCGCCCCGGCCTTGTCGGCCATCGCATCTTCCGCCGCCTTCTGAATTTTGATGTCCAGGGTCAGGCGCAGGTCGCCGCCGGGCAGCGGCTCATGGATTTGCAACTGTTTCTGGGCAAAGCCGTGGACATCCACCTCCACCAGGCTATACCCCTTTTCCCCCTTCAGGTAAGGCTCAAAGAGTTTTTCCACCCCCATCTTGCCGATTTGATCCCCGGCCAGATAACCTTCCGCGCTCCGTTCATCCAATTCCTGGCGGTTGATTTCGCCCAAGTAGCCGATCAGGTGGGAGGCCATATTGCCGTACAGATAGTCCCGGCTGGGCAGTACCTCGATCTGCACTCCGGGCAGGTTGAAGCTGTTGTTTTCGATCTGAACCAGAGTCTTCCAGTCCACATCCTCCTTGAGCCGGGTCGGCATATAGCGGGGATGATCGGCCCCGGCCCGAATCCGGTCGAGCAATTCGGAAATATCCATCCCCAGCAGTCCGGCCAGTTGTTTGATCACCTCGTCGGGATGGGGAGCGTCCTCCCGGATCCAGACCACGTTGAAGCGAGGCCGGTTGCTGATGATGATTTCGCCGTTGCGGTCCAGAATATTGCCTCTGGGGGCGGCCAGATATTGGGTTCTGATCCGGTTTACTTCCGACAGCCGCGAGTACTCGGCGCCCTGCTGGATCTGGAGATGCCAGAGTCGCACCACCAGGATAACCACGAAAAAAATGACCACCGCCGAGACGATGTCGATCCGTTTCTTGAGGATATTAAGCTCGGCCGGATCCATTTTATTGATATTGCCCAGGGGACGGAGCATGGCTTCAACCCCTGAACCGATTGCCGGAACGGCGCTTGAACGAGAGGAAAGGCTTGTCCCGGCGTTCGGCAAGCAGGGCCGGCAAGCTTTGCAAGAGGTGGAAGAAGGGGATGCAGACCACCGCCAGAATCAGCATCTGCAACAGCATGGTGGCCCATGACCAGGCCGGCGGACTTTCCGGGGCGAGCACCGCCACGGTTATATAGATGACCCCGGAGGCAAAAAGAAAGCCGGCCAGGGCGAGCACCACCTGGTGAATCAGATCGGTCAGCGCCAAATGGCGGAGGATCAGTTTGAGCAGGAAGAACAGCAGCAGGTAGGTGAGGGGATAGACTCCGAGAAAGATCCCGGCAAAGATGTCCATGATCAGCCCCAGGAGCAGGGCGATCACCGCCCCCTTGAAGAGGTCGAGATGGAGGGCGACAAAGACGATGAGTAGAAAGAGCAGATCCGGGCTGCCGATCCAGCCGGGCAGTTGATGAAAGAGGGTGGTTTGCAGCACCAGGAAAAGGGCGCCGATGGCGAAAAAGACGGAAATCAGCATCGCTACTCGGCCAGCGAGGATTTTTTCATGATGATCAGGACATGTTCCAACTGAGCAAAATCGGCCGCCGGTTCCACCGTGATCGCCTGAAACATGCCCCGGGGCGAATGCACCACCCTGGCCACCCGGCCCACCGGCAAACCCTTGGGAAAGACCCCGCCCAAACCGGAGGTGACCACCAGGTCACCCTCGCTGACCTCGCTGTTGCGCAGCACGTAATGGAGGATGAAGTCGGTGCCGTCGCCCTTGATGATCCCCTGAATCCGGTTTTTCTGGACGATCACGTCCACCGCGCTGTTGGGATCGTTGGCCAGCAGAATTTTGGCGTAATGGGGGGAGGTGTTCATCACCTGGCCGACAATGCCCTCCACCGTCACCACCGGCATCCCTTTTTCCACCCCGTCGCTGCTGCCCCGGTCGATGATCACGGTTTTGAACCACAGCGATGGGTCTTTGCCGATGATCCGGGCGGTGAGGGTGGGCGGGGGCAGGGTTTCCTTGAGTTCCAGCAATTTGCCGAGCCGGACGTTGGTGGCCACCGCCTCCCGGTATTGGGTGGCGGCGGCCTTGTGGGCGCGGATTTCTTCCCGCAGCTTGCGATTTTCTTCCCGGACGTTGATCAGGGCGCGGTAATCTTGCCAGATGCCGCCAAAATAAGCGGAAAGGCGGGTGACCCCGATTTGGGCGGTGCCGATGACTTCCAGGGCGAGCTTGTGGGGGGCGTTGAATTCCTGCCGCCCAACGGTGGAGACGATGAGGATGAGGACCAGGGTAAGGATCAGGCCGAACAACAGCAAAGCTTTGGCCTGACGGGCGCGTTTACCTCTTTTTCTCATGAAACTGACGGGGTCGGCTGATTGGCGGGTTTATCTGACATGTCGGCATAGTGCCCCGGCATCCAAAAGATGCCTCGGACTCAGGTGGTCATGATCTCCTTGAGGATATCGATATTTTCCAGGGCCTTGCCGGAGCCAAGCACCACCGAGGAAAGCGGGTCTTCGGCGATGATGATCGGCAGGCCGGTCTCGTTGCGCAGTCGCTTGTCCAAGTTGCGGAGCAAGGCGCCGCCACCAGTGAGGACAATGCCCTGATCGACGATATCGGCGGCCAGTTCCGGCGGGGTAAGCTCCAGGGCCATCTTGACCGCTTCGACAATGGCGTCCACCTGTTCGGAGATCGCCTGCCGTATTTCATCCGAGGTGATCACCATGGTCTTGGGCACCCCGCTCACCAGGTCGCGGCCCTTGACCTCCATGGTCTCAAACGGCTCTTCCGGCAGGACGTTGCCGATGGTGGTTTTGATCACTTCGGCGGTGTGTTCGCCGATTGCCAGATTGTGCTTGCGCTTGATGTAGTGAAGGATCGCTTCATCCATCTTGTCCCCGGCCACCCGCACCGAACTGGCGTAAACCACCCCGGCCAGGGAGATCACCGCCACCTCGGTGGTGCCGCCGCCGATGTCCACCACCATGGAGCCGGTCGCCTCGCTCACCGGCAGGCCGGCGCCGATCGCCGCCGCCATCGGCTCCTCGATCAGGTAGACTTCACGGGCCCCGGCGGATTCCGCGGATTCCTTGACGGCACGCTTTTCCACCTGGGTGATCCCCGACGGCACGCAAATGACGATCCGCGGACGGACCAGGGCCTTGCGCTCATGGACCTTGCGGATGAAGTAGCGCAGCATCTCCTCGGTGATGTCGAAATCGGCGATGACGCCGTCCTTCATCGGCCGGATGGCGACGATACTCCCTGGGGTGCGGCCAAGCATGTTCTTGGCTTCGGTGCCGACCGCCAGGACCCGCTTCTGGCCGGCCGCATCCTTCTGCACGGCGACCACCGAAGGCTCGCTGACAACCACGCCCTTGCTTTTGAGATAAACCAGGGTATTGGCGGTGCCCAGGTCGATGGCCAGGTCATTGGAGAACATGCCCAAAACGGCATCGAACAGGTTGATCATGCGCTGTGCTGCTCCTTTCAAGGGAGCGTCGAACGGCTCCCGGCAACTTTTCGAAAAATGCCGTTAACCCTAGCAAGGCCGGCGCTCTTTTGCAAGCCGGAAAAGGAAACGGTTGCAATCGCAGGGGCAATTGACTAACATTCGACCCTATTCCCATGAGTTGATGAACTTTCCCCAGGAGAACCATGCGCGATGCTTGATTTCGTCCGCAGCAAAAAGAAGTCGCTGATCATCAAGGTGGTCTTCGGCTTGATCATTCTCAGCTTCGTCATCGGCTACGCCATGCTGACCTCCCCGGGGGACGACAGCCAGGGCGGCCAGCCGAACGTGGCCGTCACCGTCAACGGCAAGGCGGTTCCCTTCGCCGAGTTCCAGGCCGCCTACAGCAACCTTTACCAGCTCTATCAGAACATCTACCAGGAACAGTTCACCCCCACCTTGGAGCGGCAGCTCAAGCTGGTGCAGAAATCCCTCGACGGGGTGATCAACCAGACCCTGCTGCTCGACGAGGCCAAGCGCCAGGGGGTGTCGGTCGGCAAGCAGGAACTGATCGACGCCATCGCCAAGATCCCGGCATTCCAGCAGGACGGCCTGTTCAGCAAGGACCGCTACCTGCAGGTGCTGGCCGCCCAGCGGCTGACCTCGGAAGAGTTCGAGGAACTGCAGCGCCGCGACCTTTTGGTCGGCAAGGTGCGCGAGCGCCTGCAGCAGAATGTCTCGGTCGATGAGGGCGAAATCATTCAGGAGTACCGCAACGCCCAGGAGAAGGTCGAACTCGAGGTGGTCCGCTTCGCACCGACCGCCTTCGAAGCCCAGGTCAGGGTCAGCGAGACCGACCTGGCCGCCTTCTTCGAAGCGCGCCAGGAGGATTTCCGCACGCCGGAGCGGATCGCCCTGAATTATATCGAACTGGCCCCCCAGCGCTTCCTCGACCAGGTCACCTACGAGGAGCGGGAACTGGAAACCTTCTACCGCCGCCACCTCGATCGCTTTGAAACGCCGGAACTGGCCCACGCCGCCCACATCCTCGTCCGGGTTCCCGAGCAGGCCGGCGAGAGCGTGCGCCAGCAAAAGCGGGCCCTGGCCGAGCGCCTGCTGGGCGAAGCCCGCACCGGCAAGGACTTTGCCACACTGGCCCGGGAATTTTCCGACGACAAGGGGAGTGCGGCCAACGGCGGCGACTTGGGCAGCTTCACGCGCGGCACCATGGTTCCCGCCTTCGAGCAGGCGGCGTTCAGCCTCAAGCCCGGCGAAATCAGCAGCCTGGTCGAAACCCAGTTCGGCTTTCACATCATCAAGCTGGTCGCCCTGACCGAGGCCAAGGTTCAGCCCCTTGCCGAGGTCACCGACGAGATCAAGAGCGCCCTGCGTGCCGACAAGGCAAGGCAGCTGGCCTTTGAAAAGGCCATGGACCTCTACAACGTCAACCGCAAGGGGGGGACGCTGGAGGCCGCCGCCCGGAGCGCCGACCTGAAGATCCAGCACACCGGCCTGTTTGCCCGGGATG
>DIKC01000158.1 GCA_002421565.1 Desulfobulbaceae bacterium UBA5628
GATGATCACCCCGGTGATCGCGGCCGGATCGATCCGGGCCATCGTGAACAGGGGGTGGAGGAGGGCGGCCAGGTCGTCGGCGGTGGCGGCCGGGTTGGTGGCCAGCCGCCAGTGCTGCTGGAGGCGGTCGCCCTCGAAAAGGCCGAACACCGTATGGCTGTTGCCCACGTCAATGGCAAGAAGCATGATCTTTTCCCGGCTGGCGGATTCTGTTATAGTTGATTGAAGTTGGGTGACTCTACCAGAAAGAAGCCGCCGTTGTCCAGCATGGCGGGAAGTGCCGGGGAGAGAATTGATGAACAGCGAATATATCCAGGTGGTGACCACGGTGGCGACCGCCGCCGAGGCCGAGCGGATTGCCAGTGGCCTGCTGGAGGCGCGGTTGGCCGCATGTGTCCAGATTGTCGGGCCGCTGACCAGCATGTACTGGTGGCAAGGCAAGATCGACCGGGCCGGGGAGTATCAATGCCTGATCAAGAGCCGGGCCGACCGTTTCCAGCAGGTGGCCGAGGCGATTAGCGGCCTGCATCCATATGAGGTGCCGGAGATTATCGCTCTGCCCTTGACCGCGATCAGCCAGGGCTACCAACAATGGTTGGCCGCCGAGTTGCCGGCATGAAAAAGGCCGCCGACAAACCCGCCCGTTTCGGCCGTTGCCGGCAGTTCGTCTGCGCCTGTTGCCGCCGCACCCTGCCTTTTTGTCTCAACTGTCCCTGCGGTTTCCAGATTTGCGAGGAATGTTTCAAGGAAAATCAATGGGGCCTGAGCAACGGCCCCACCTGGGTCTGCCCGGATTGCGGTCGGATCAGAATGACGGTCTAAGGAGGGTTCCACCATGCTCACAGCTTCTCTGCGTGAATTTCTGCTCTGGTGTCTGGCTCTGAATCTTGGGGTGTTGCTGCTCTGGTTCGCGGTTTTTGCCCTGGCCCATGATTTTGTCTATAACCTGCATGGCCGCTGGTTCAAGCTCTCGCGGGAAAAATTCGATGCCATTCATTACCAGGGCATGGCGGCTTATAAAATCGCCATCTATTTTTTCCTGCTGATCCCCTATCTCGCCCTGTTGCTCACGGCATAGCGCTTGCCGCCGCCCCATCTCAACTGAAAACTCCGGCAATGGCGGTGCCGCAGGCCGGACAGTTGCCGTCCTGAAGGCGGTTGGCGGTGATCTGAAAGCCGTTGCGCTCGATCACGGCTTGCCGACACTGTGGACATTTGGTGTTTTCCCCGTCCGCATCCCGGATATTGCCGACATAGACGTAGTTGAGGCCGGCGGCCAGGCCGATTTCCCTGGCCCGGCGCAGAGTTTCGGCCGGGGTCGGCGGCCGGTCCAGCATCCGGTAGGTGGGCCAGAAGCGGGAAACATGCCAGGGAATGTCCGGCGAAAGGGCGGCAATAAACCCGGCAATGTCCTTTAATTCCGCATCCGAATCATTCCAGCCCGGGATGATCAGGGTGGTGATCTCCAGCCAAACCCCCAGTTCCTTCATCAGTTTAATGGTATCCAGTACCGGCTGGAGGCGGGCGCCGCAGACCTCCTTGTAAAATTTGTCGGTGAAGGCCTTGAGATCGATATTGTCGGCAGCCAGGTAGGGGGCGATTTCCCGGGCCGCTTCCGGACCCATGTAGCCGTTGCTGACGAAGATATTTTTCAGCCCGGCCTCATGAGCCAGTTTGGCGGTATCAAAGGCGAATTCATAAAAAATGGTCGGTTCCACATAGGTGTAGCTTATGCTTTGGCAGCCCGCGACCCTGGCCGCCGCCACCACCTCCGCCGGAGTGCGCTCGGCGCCGGCCAGCTCGCCGTGGTGGAGCCGGGGATACTGGGAAATTTCATAGTTTTGGCAATGCAGGCAGCGGAAATTGCAGCCCACGGTGGCGATGGAATAGGAAAGAGAGCCGGGCAGCAGATGGAAGATCGGCTTTTTTTCGATGGGGTCAATGTGCTCACTGATCAGGCGGCCGTAATTCAAGCTGTAAAGCATCCCGTCGCGGTTTTCCCGGACCTGGCAGATACCCCGTTTGCCGGGCGCGATCCGGCAATGGTGAGGGCAGAGAAAACATTGCACCGATTGTTCTTTCAGTTGCCGGTAGAAACGGGCGGTTTCCATGCTGGTGCCTCCCTGTTGACGGTGGCTCGGCGGTGGGGTGTGACCCACCTGCTAAGATTACCCCGGTTGAATGGCCACGGCTTGTCGCTATTATAGAGGAATTATCCGCGGGAGGCCAGAGGGGCTTCCGCCTGAGTTCACAGCCCCGACTCGGACGGGGATAATTTGTCCCTGTTCCCGCAGAGTTGTCCGGCCGACTTGGCTTTTCCAAATAAAATCTGAAAAATCCTGTTGACTCGCTTGGGGAGTTCGGCTATTTTGCCGCTCTCCCGCTGACAGGGGGGGAGTGACAAACGGCCGTCCGGGCCGCTTGGGCAGTACGAGCGATCTTTGAAAACCGAGCAGAGAGCAAGTAGTGATGGGCCCTTTGATGTTCTGGGTACGGCTTAGGCTGTACCGAGGATTAGTTGTAAACGATGATCCTGTTTTTTAGCGAAGCGGGATTTTTCGAATAAGATCAAACTGGAGAGTTTGAT
>DIKC01000030.1 GCA_002421565.1 Desulfobulbaceae bacterium UBA5628
CCCCCAGCTACACCACCCACTCCTCGGCGGAGGCGGCGCATGCGGGCGACCGGCCGGTGACCTATATCCTCGACCCCAACCACCTGTGGTACCCGGACCTGGAGGATATCGAGAACCATATCAAGTACAACCCGGCGGTAGCGGGCATCCTGATCATCAACCCGGACAACCCCACCGGCGCGGTCTATCCCGAGGAAATTCTCCGGGGGATGGTCGCCCTCGCCCGCCAGTACGACCTCTTCATCATCTGCGACGAGGTTTACCAGAAGATCATCTACAACGGCCGGACCACCCGCCCCCTGGCCGAGCTGATCGGCGAGGTACCGGCGATCAACATGCGGGGCATTTCCAAGGAGATGCCGTGGCCCGGTTCCCGTTGCGGCTGGATCGAGGTCTATAACGCCGACCGCGACCCCATGTTCCGCCAGTACGTGGGTTCGATCCTGAACGCCAAGATGCTGGAGGTCTGCTCCACCACCCTGCCCCAGATGGTGCTGCCGGCGATTATCAGCCACCCCGAATATCCGGCCTACCTGGCCGACCGGACCCGGCGCTACGAACGGGCCTCCAACATCGCCTACGATATTCTCAAGGATGTGGAAGGGATCATCGTCAACCGGACCAACGGCGCCTTCTACATGAGCGTCGCCTTTGCCCCGGAGGTCTTGAACCATCGCCAGAGCCTGCCGATCGAAATCCGGGAGGTGCTGGCCCAGGTGGAAGAGCTGGTAAACAAGCCGGGTACTTCCCTGGACAAGCGTTTTGTCTATTATCTGCTCGGCTCCACCGGGGTCTGCGTGGTGCCGCTCTCCTCCTTTGCCACCGAACTCCAGGGCTTCCGCATTACCCTCCTGGAACAGAACGAGGAACGGCTGACCACTATTTTCCGAATGATCGCCGACGCCATCCGGCAATACTTGGCCAGCGCCTGATTTTCAGGGCTCTTCGACCGGGAGCAGGCGGCGGCCGACAAAGGCCAGGGCGCGCTGATCCAGGCGCACCAGGTGGGAAGATTTACGCAATTTTTCCGCCTCGCTCTCGCCGTTGATGTTGATCAGAAAGAGCCTGCCCGCCCCGCCGCCGTAACTGCCGGCCAGATCAAGCACCGCCCCCGCCACCACCAGCCGACCGTTTTCCACCCGATCCCGATAGCGTTCCACCGCCCGGGCCACCTGATAATCGACATTGGCTTCCACCATCCGATCCAGCCTGGCCTGGGCCGCCTCCGGGCTCTTGGCCTCCTTGCCGGTCATCGCCAGACGGGCCAGGGCGGGGTGCAGTTGATTGAGTTCCCGCCGAATCGCCTCGCCAAGTGCTTCATAACCCTGGCTGAACCAGCGAATCGCCTCGCTGTCGGTATTGCCGGTGATCAGCAACACCGGCGCATGCAAGGTGCGAATCCCGTAATCCAGGGCCGCGGCAGCCGGCTCCACCTGATTGCCGAGATTCCGCGCCGTGTAAATGCGATTGCCGCCGCCAGCCATGATCAAATCAGGGCGAAGACGAGCATCGGAATCGGCCAGCCAGACCAGATAGGGGGTCTCCGGCTTGCCGCCGCCCGCCCCGTCCTGATTGGCCTTCATGATCTCTCCGAACACGGTATAGGGAGGCACCCCGGCCCGCAACTTGGGCAGCGGCTCGGGAGCGGCCCAAACAGCAACCGGCAGGAGCAGCAGGACAAGAACCAGCGGCAACGGATAACGGCCCATTTTCTTTCCCCTTGGCTGAGTTGATAATTAATGAGATGTACCGCGATGTTATGTCATACGGTCGGGAAAATCAAAAGGAAAATGGTTTTTTCCGGCCCTGCCTTGACAGGGCGACGGGTCGAACTTATTGTTCCTTTCAATTCCGCCAACGCGGATTTTTTATTGCTAAACGAGGGCGACCCGGCCGGCAACGGCCGCCACCCCCAGGCTGGGAGATAACCGTGAGCGAAGAAAGCAAGAAGAACGAGGACGCCCCGGCGGCGGCCGGCAACCACGAAATGGAAGCCACCGACCGCGCCCCGGCCGAGGCCGGCGACGACCTGATCAATCAGGTGACCAAGGCCCGGGAAGAGGCCAAGGATCTGGAAGACCGGATGCTGCGCCTGGCGGCCGAGTTTGACAATTTCAAAAAACGGATGCAACGGGAGCGGGAAACCTCCTTCAAATACGCGGAGGAAAACCTGCTGCGGGAGCTGCTCCCCTCCCTGGACAACCTGGAACGGGCAGTGGAAGAAGGACGCCGCAGCAACGATGCCGCCGCCCTCCTGGAAGGGGTCGAGATGACCAGCAAGGGGCTCCTTGCCACCCTGGAAAAATTCGGCCTGGCCCCTCTGGACGCCAAGGGTCAACCCTTTGACCCCAACTTCCACGAGGCCCTGGCCATGGAAAATAATGATGAGGTTCCGGCCAACGTGATCCTCCAAGAGTACCAAAAGGGTTATCAGTACAAAGATCGCCTGCTGCGGGCCGCCAAGGTGGTGGTTTCCCAGGGGACTAAAAGTGACGAGAGCTGACAAGGAGATTTAATCATGGGTAAAATCATCGGAATCGACCTGGGAACGACAAATTCCTGTGTATCAATCATGGAGGGCGGCGAGCCCAAGGTAATCGCCAATATCGAAGGCAACCGCACCACCCCCTCGGTGGTGGCCTTCAACGACAGCGGCGAGCGGCTGGTGGGCCAGGTGGCCAAGCGCCAGGCGGTGACCAACCCGACCCGCACCCTCTACGCGATCAAACGCCTGATCGGCCGCAAGTTCACCGATGCGGAAGTCCGCAAGAGCGTTGAAATCAGCCCCTTCAAGATCGTGGAAGGGAGCGGCGGCGACGCGGCGGTGGAGGTCAACGGCAAGACTTACGCCCCGGCCGAAATCTCGGCCATGATCCTGACCAAGATGAAGCAGACCGCCGAGGAATACCTGGGCGAACCGGTGACCGACGCGGTGGTCACGGTGCCGGCCTACTTCAACGACGCCCAACGCCAGGCGACCAAGGACGCCGGCAAGATCGCGGGCCTNNGCGGATCATCAACGAACCCACCGCCGCCTCCCTGGCCTACGGCCTGGACAAGAAGAGCGAGGAAAAAATCGCGGTTTTCGACCTGGGCGGCGGCACCTTCGACGTCTCGATCCTGGAGATCGGCGACGGGGTCTTCGAGGTCAAATCGACCAACGGCGACACCTTCCTGGGCGGCGAGGACTTCGACATGCGGATCGTCACCTGGCTGGCCGACGAGTTCAAGCGCGACCAGGGGATCGATCTCCGCAACGACAAGATGGCCCTGCAACGGCTCAAGGAAGAGGCGGAAAAGGCCAAGATGGAACTCTCCACCACCATGGAGACCGACATCAACCTGCCCTTTATCACCGCCGACGCCTCCGGCCCCAAGCATTTGAACATCAAGCTCTCCCGGGCCAAGCTGGAAACCCTGGTGGAAGACCTGGTGGAACGCACCGTCGGCCCCTGCCGCACCGCCTTGAAGGACGCGGGTCTCTCCGCCTCCGACATCGACGAGGTGATCCTGGTCGGCGGCATGACCCGGATGCCCAAGGTGCAGNNAGGTCAAGGAGATCTTCGGCAAGGAACCCCACAAGGGGGTCAACCCCGACGAGGTGGTGGCGATCGGGGCCGCCATCCAGGGCGGGGTCCTGCGGGGCGACGTCAAGGACGTACTCCTGCTCGACGTTACTCCCTTGTCGCTGGGAATCGAAACCCTGGGCGGGGTGATGACCAAGCTGATCGA
>DIKC01000014.1 GCA_002421565.1 Desulfobulbaceae bacterium UBA5628
AGATCCCGTTCCGGCGGGGCGGCAAAAAGGCTGAAGAGGCGGACGGTGTCGGCCCCGTAGCGTTCAATCAGCTCGTTGGGGTCCACCACGTTGCCCTTGGATTTGCTCATCTTGGCCCCGTCCTTGATCACCATTCCCTGGGTGAGGAGGTTGGTGAAGGGCTCGTCGATGGTCAGCCAGCCCAGGTCGCGCAGGGCCTTGGTGAAGAAGCGGGCGTAAAGCAGGTGGAGAATGGCGTGTTCGACCCCGCCGATGTACTGGTCCACCGGCAGCCAGTGGTTGGCCTCTTCCGGGGCGAGCGGGGTGTCGGTGCGGCCGGGGCAGGTGTAGCGGGCAAAATACCAGGAAGACTCGACAAAGGTGTCCATGGTATCGGTCTCCCGCCGGGCCTCGCCGCCGCAATCCGGGCAGGTGACCCGGATGAAGCTCTCCAGTGAGTGAAGCGGCGATTTGCCCGACTGGTCGAAGCTTACTTCGGTGGGCAAGGTGACCGGCAGTTGTGCTTGCGGCACCGGCCTGGCCCCGCAACGCTGGCAATGGATGATGGGAATGGGGGCGCCCCAGTAACGCTGGCGGGAGATGCCCCAGTCCCGCAGGCGGTAGGTGATCCGTTCCCGGCCCCAGCCCTGGACTTGGGCCTGTTTGGTGATTTCCTGCTTGGCTGTTTCCGAGGCCAGGCCGGTGAAGGGGCCGGAATCAACCAAGCGGCCGGGGCCTTCCCAGGCCGCTACCAGGGCGCCCGGATCGAGTGGCCGATCCTCCGGCTGGATCACCACCCGGATCGGGATATTATATTGGCGGGCAAATTCAAAATCGCGCTGATCGTGGGCCGGCACCGCCATCACCGCGCCGGTGCCGTATTCCATCAGGACGAAATTGGCGGCATAGACCGGCAATCTGTCGCCGGTAAAGGGATTGCGGCAGTAACCGCCGGTGAAGACCCCTTCCTTGGGCAGTTCGTCGCCCGGTTTCTGGCGGCGGCGGGCAATGGCGGTGCGTTCGGCAAAGGCCCGCAGTTCCGCTTCCCGGCCGCTGGCCCGCCCCAGTTCCGCGACCAGGGGGTGTTCCGGCGCCATTGACATGAAGGTGGCGCCAAAGACGGTGTCCGGCCGGGTGGTGAAAACTTGCAGCACCCGGTCGCTGCCTTCCACCGGAAACTCCAGTTCCGCCCCGATGCTCTTACCGATCCAGTTGCGCTGCATGGTCAGCACTTTTTCCGGCCAGCCGGTGAGTTTATCGCAACCGGCCAGCAGTTCCTCGGCGTAATCGGTGATCTTCAGGAACCAGCCGTTCATCTTCCGGGGCAGCACCGCCTGATCGCAACGCCAGCAGGCGCCATTGATTACCTGCTCGTTGGCCAGCACCGTCTGGCAGCTCTCGCACCAGTTGACCGTGGTTACCTTCTGGTAGGCCAGCCCTTTTTCGTACATCTGGAGGAAAAAAAGCTGCTCCCAGCGGTAATAGCCGGGGTCGCAGGTGGCCAGTTCCCGGTCCCAGTCGTAGCTCAGGCCCAGGCGCTGGAGCTGGCCCCGCATGTAATCGATGTTTTCGTAGGTCCACTTGGCGGGATGGGTGCGGTTTTTGATCGCCGCGTTTTCCGCCGGCAGGCCGAAGGCGTCCCAGCCCATCGGGTGCAGCACGTTGAAGCCGCGCGCCTTGCGATAGCGCGCGATGGCGTCGCCGATCGTGTAGTTGCGGACATGCCCCATGTGAATCCGGCCGGAAGGATAGGGGAACATCTCAAGCACGTAGTACTTGGGCCGGGTCGGGTCGGGGGTCGCCTTGAAGGTGCGTTCCCGCAGCCAGTGGTCGCGCCATTTCCGCTCGATGGCAGCGAAATCGTATCGGTTTTCTTCGCTCATGGGATGGGTATCAGCCTTATTATACGGTTTTCGATGATCCCGCCTTTTACCTGACCGCCGCTCAAAAAACAACCGCTAAGCGCGGAGAATGCACGGTTAATCCGGGGGCAGGGAGGCGTAATCCTGCCGGGCCAGGTTTTCAAAGGTGGTGAAGCGGTCGAGGAATGCCAGTTCGACGGTGCCGGTGGGGCCGTTGCGCTGCTTGCCGATGATCAGTTCGGCGATTCCCCGCTTGGGATTGTCTTCCGCCTTGTTGTATACCTCGTCCCGGTAAATGAAGCAGATCACGTCCGCATCCTGTTCGATTGCTCCGGATTCGCGCAGATCGGAGAGCTGGGGTCGTTTGTTGGGGCGGCTTTCCAGGCTGCGGTTGAGCTGGGAGAGGGCCAGGACCGGGATATGGAGTTCCTTGGCCATTGCCTTGAGCGAACGGGAAATTTCGCTGATCTCCTGCTCCCGGGACTGGACGTTGCTGCGGCCCCGCATCAACTGGAGGTAATCGACCACCAGCAGGCCGATGTTGTGTTCGGTTTTCAGGCGGCGCGCCTTGGCCCGCAGTTCGAGGACGGTGATCGCCGGGGTGTCGTCGATGTAGATCGGGGTATCGAGGAGCATGTTGTAGGCCCGGGTCAGCTTGGGCCAGTCCTGCTCCTTGAGAAAGCCGGTGCGCAAGCGCTGGGCGTCCACCCGGCTTACCGAGCAGAGCATCCGCAGCCCCAGTTGTTCCTTGGACATTTCCAGGCTGAAGATGCCCACCGGCACCTTGTGGATCATGGAGACGTGCTGGACGATGTTCATCGCCAGGGCGGTTTTGCCCATGCTGGGGCGGGCCGCCAGTATTATCAGGTCGGAGGGTTGCAGCCCGGCGGTTACTTTGTCCAGGTCGTGGTAGTCGGTGGGCACCCCGGTGACATGTTCCTTGCGTTCGTAGAGGCTTTCCACGTGCTTGAAGGTGGCGCTGATTACCGACTTCATCGGCCAGTAGGACTGGGCGCTCTTGGAACGGGAAATCTCGAAGATGGTCTGCTCGACCTCGTCCAACAGGGCGTCGATGTCGTCCTGTTCCTCGTAGCAGCGGCCGGCGATTTCGGTGCTGGTGCGGATCAGCCGCCGCAGGATCGCCTTGTCGCGGACGATTTTGGCGTAATGATTGATATTGGAGGCCACCGGCACCAGATCGGTGAGGGAGGCGAGATAGGCGGGGCCTCCCACCTCGTCGAGCTTGCGGGCGTCCCGCAGGTGGTTGCCGACGGTGATGAAATCCAGCGGTTCGCTCTTTTCAAAGAGAACGATCATGCTGGTGAAGATGTGGCGATGGGCGTCGCGGTAGAAGTCTTCCGGGGTCAGCAGCTCGGCGGCGCGGGCCATGGCCCCGGCCTGCTGGAGAACGGAGCCCAGCACGCACTGCTCGGCCTCGATGTTCTGGGGCGGCAGCCGATGGATACCGGTGCTGACTGGGCCGGGCGCGCTTTCCATAAAGGGGCACTCCCAGAGGGAAAGGTTACGCTTCCTCGGCGGCGAGCGGAACCACTTCGACCTTGATTTCGGCGGTGACCTGGTAACCGGCCTTGTAAGGCACCAAATGGCTGCCCAAGGTCTTGATCGGCTCGTCGAGGACGATTTTCTTGCGATCCACCGCGATCCCCAGCGCTTCCAGGGCGGCGGCAATATCGGCCCCGGTCACCGAGCCGTAAAGCTTGTTGTCCTCGCCGGTGCGTTGGGCGATGGTGACGGTGGCCCCGGCGATCTTCTTGGCCAGACCTTCGGAGCTCTTGCGCTGTTCCGCCTTGCGGGCGGCAATGGCGGCCCGCTGCTTTTCCAGCACCGCGATGTTGCCGGGGGTGGCAAGAGTGGCTTTTTGTCGCGGAACCAGATAGTTCCGGCCGTAGCCCGGCTTTACCTTGACGATATCGCCTTCTTCGCCAAGGGTGTCGATGGTTTCCTTGAGAATAACTTTCATTGTGGTGCCTCCGTTTTTCCTAACTCTTTATTGTTCCCGTTGCCGGGCGAGTAAGCGTTGCCGAAAATCCAGCCAGACATCGGCGATCCCCAGGCCGGCCACCAGGATGATGCCGTAAACCTGAAAAATTATCAGGGCATAAAGCAGGCCCCGCAACAAGGGCGGCAGCCGCCAGTGGGCCAGCAGGGCGGTCATGATCGCCACTCCCTGCATGAAATAAAGCAGCCCGCAGACCAGCAGGAGATTAAGCCCGATGGTGGCCAGGGGCTCGCTCGGCAGCAACAGGCTCAATCCCGCCCCGATCAGCGGCCAGATAAAGGTCTCCGGCAGCCGCCAGTGGCGGAAATCCGGCCAGGTTGCCGCCTCCGGCCGGTGTTGCTTCAGCAGCCAGTGGCTCATGGTGAGATTGAACCACACGGTGCAGATCAGCGAACTGAAAAACAGCCCCGGCAAGGCCTTGGCCATGAAATCTCGCACCGCCGTAAGGGTGTCTTCCAGTTCCCGAGCCGTCTCCGCCGGTAAATCTTTGCTCCCCTGGGCCACGACCGCGGCCATCCCTTGATCCAGGCTGTGGCGGAGGGCCTGGTAAGGCGTCATGCCGCCGTCGCTGCCCTGGATCATGCCCAGCAGCAACCAAATCGTTGCCAGGTAGGCCAGGCCCTTGACCCCGGTCCAGGTGGGGGTGTGTCCTTGCCGGATGCCTTGGCCGATGATCAGGCCCAGAGGCGCCATCAAGCAGCCGAACAGCACCAAGGGCAGAGCGCCGACGATCAGGGCGATGACCCCGGCCAGCCCCACGGCGGCCAGGAGCGCGGCCAGCCCCGGACGTCGCGGTAAAGTTATCTGGTGGTAGGCCACCACCAATGGGATCAGGCTGTGCAGCCAGATCGTTCCCGGAGCCAGAACCGGCAGCGCCAAGGGCGTTGCCTGGAGGATGACCGCCCGGAGCAGGGAAAAATCAACGGGTTTGCCGTACGCGGTCACCGGCCTGGCTTTGTTTTACAGATACGGGTTGCCGGAGTACGGCAGGAGCGCGATCTGCCGGGCCCGCTTGATCGCTTCGCACAACAGGCGCTGGTGCTTGGCGCAGTTGCCGTAAATCCGGCGGGGGATGATCTTGCCCCGTTCGGTTAAAAAGCTGCGCAGGGTCTTGACATCCTTGTAGTCGATGACCGCATCCTTCTCGGTACAGAAACGGCACACCTTGCGGCGGCCGAAAAATTTCTTGCGCTTGATCATGGTACTTATCCTCGATTTTTAGATGGCTGGGGGTCGGTTCAGGCCGCGGCGCTTTCCGCTTCCTCTTCCTGTTCGGCCGGAACCGGAGCGCCGCCCGGGGCGATGAGGCGGATCGTGAGGTATTTGAGGATCCGGTCGTCGATCCGCAGCAGCCGTTCCATTTCCTTGACTCCATCCGGCGCGGCGCTGAAGCGGAGGAGGAGATAAAAGCCCTGCTGTTCTTTTTTGATGGGATAGGCGAGTTTTTTCAGTCCCCACTTGTCGACCCCGGCCAGGTCGCCGTTAAGCGCCCCGGTGCATTTGTCGATGATGGTGGTGAGTTCGCCTTCCCCGGCGAAACCGGGGCGGACAATGATGACGCTTTCGTAATGACGCATGGTATCCTCCTTATGGGCATGCGGCCCGCTTTCTCCCGGCAGGAGAGAGCGAGCAAAGAGGTCTTGGCGGACGGGGGGGCCCGTACGTCGGAAAAGCGGCTCTTCTACCACGGCTTACGGGGTTCTGTCAAGAGGCGGGTTTTTCTTTTCCTCGGCCTTGATCGCCAGCCACTGCTCCCGCAACTCCTGTTCCGACTCAATGCGGCGGCCGGCAAAGACATGGGGGTGGCGACGGATCATCTTGGCGGTGATTTCCTCAATCACTTCCTTGAGGTTGAAGGCGTTTTGTTCGGCGTAGAGATTGGCGAGAAAAACGATCTGGAACAGCAAGTCCCCCAACTCCTCCCGGATATGCTCATGATCATCCTGGGCAATGGCCTCCAGCAACTCATGGGTCTCTTCCAGAAGGTAGCTTTTAAAGGTGGTCGGGGTCTGCTTGCGATCCCAAGGGCAGCCGTCCGGAGCCCGCAGGCGGGTGACGATGGCAACCAGTTGTTCAAAGGCAACGCCGTTTGCTTCCATTGAAAGATACTCTTGTTTTAGGGGATGAGGTGATTTTGCCGGCCAACCTAACCGGGGTCGTTCCTTTTGGCAAGCGTCTTCCGGTCGCTTGCTTCCGGGCGGGAATTTTTGTTGATATATTTTCTCGGCAACGGGGAGGGCACAAGGCGCTTTCCCTTGGCAGGCTTGGGAAAACTCCTAACCTCCCCTTAGGTTGACTTGGAGGATGTTTGATGTTATATTTATTGTCTCCGCTTGGGAGGGTTAAAACCCCCACCTTTCAGGTGGCAGCTTTAGCGCAGATTGTCTACGATAGAGGCCATGACCTACCGGCATGGCTCTCATACGGTTTTCACGATTCACCTGCATCTGGTATGGATCACGAAGTACCGGAAGAAAGTATTGGTTGACAGCGTTGCCCTTCGGTTGCGGGACATGATCCGCGAGATATGTCAGAGCGAGGGGGTTGACATCATCAAAGGGCATGTATCGCAGGATCATATCCACCTGTTTGTCTCGCTTCCGCCGCAGGTGACGATCAGCCGCCTTGTACAAAGGTTGAAGGGCAAAACCTCGTTCAAATTGCTGAATGAATTTCCACATTTGCGCAAGACGTATTGGGGTCGGCATTTTTGGGCGCGGGGGTATTTCTGCTGTAGTAGCGGCAATGTTACCGATGATGTGATCGAGCGGTATATTGAGGGCCAAGATGTCACCTCCGACGACAATTTCAAGGTAGATGGTGAGCAGTCGGCGTAGCCGACCCCACCAGCTTTAGCTGTTAACTGAAGCCACCGCCTTCAGGCGGTGGAGTATTCACTTTTAATTTTTAATCGGTTTTGTTAATAGTTCGGGCGATGGCGGCTTGCGGTCGGCCCATGGTTTTTTAGTTTACTTTTTAACGTTTTTAATCATTTCAAAAAGGAGTAAATCATGGCTAAGAACATCCCTCTTGAGAAGCACAAGGACGTGGCCCGGATCGACCAGGAAAGCAAGCGCACCCACGGCTGGTATGTGCGGGTTCGTTTCCAGGGCAAGACCCATCCCAAATTCTTTTCCGACGGCAAGCATGGCGGCCGCTATTCCAGCTTGCTGGCCGCTCTGGCCTGGCGGGATCAGATCGAAAATCAGCTCGGCAAGGTGCGCACCGACAAGCACATCGTGACGGTGAGCAATACCACCACCGGAGTGGTTGGAGTGCGCCACAACGAGAAGCTCAACCGTTACGAGGTAAGCTGGGTGGATCAGAGCGGCAAGCAGGGCAAGACCTCTCTTTCCATCCGTAAGCACGGCAAGGATAAGGCCTTTAATCTGGCCTGCCAGATTCGTCAGAAGAAGGAAGCGGAACGGCTCGGCCTGAAAAGCATGAAAAGGTAAGCCGGCCCTCTGGCCTTATCATAGAGCAAGATGGCAAAAAAGCCGGGACTGGTTCCCGGCTTTTTTGCGTCCGGGGTCGGTGGTCAGGATGCGGTCAGGAGGGGAAGTAAATCGAGCGGGGTGTCAAGCAGGACGGCGGCGCCGCTTTCCCGCAGTTCCTCGGCGGTGCGGAAGCCCCAGAGGACTCCCACCGGAAACATCCCGGCCCGGTTGGCGGTGAGCATGTCGATGCTGGTGTCGCCCAGGTAGAGAAAGGTGTCGGGCGGGATCGCCAGTTCCGTGGCCAGGGCCAGGGCTCCGGCCGGATCGGGCTTTTTCGGGATTTCCGGCCGCACCCCGCGCACTGCCCGAAAAGACCAGCGTCCCAGGAGGCTGGTCACCGCCTCTTGGGTGAAGTCATCCGGTTTGTTGGAAAGGATGACCAAGGGCAACCGGCGGGCGGTCAGGGCGTCGAGCAGTTCGGGGATCCCGGGGTATGGCCTGGTGTTTTGATGGCCGCAGGCCTGATAGGCGGCCCGCATGGCGGCCAGGGCCTTGGCCACCGTGGCTTCGTCGGTTTTGTCCGGCGGCAGGGTGCGCCGGACCAGGGTTTCCATTCCGTCTCCGACAAAATAGCGATAAGCCTCCTTGGGGTGGGAGGGATAGCCCAGCCCGCTCAGGACGCTGTTCATCGAATCGGCCAGATCGGTGAGGCTGTCGATCAGGGTGCCGTCCAGGTCGAAAAGAACCGCAGTCACGGTTTGGCGGTCAGGGGTTGGAAGTGATTGATGATTCGTTGCCCGACCGCCAGCCGCGCCTTCAACAGGGAAGGCTTGACCGGCTTGGTCAGGTAGTCGTCGGCCCCGCCCTCCAGGGCCGCAATCTGTTCTTCGATGCTGGTGCGGGCGCTGAACATCAACAAATAGACATAGGGTTCCGGCCGCTTTGCCCGCAGGCGCTGGCAGATCTGCATCCCGGTCAGGCCCGGCAGGTTCCAGTCAAGGATGGCCAGCCGAATGGCGGGATTTTCCAGCAATTGTTGCCAGGCATCGTCGCCGTTTTCCACTTCCACCGGCCGATAGCCCCATTTGCCGAGAAAATTGCACAAGCCCTTCCTGACCACCGGGTTGTCTTCGGCCACTAGCACCGTCGGGCGGGACTGATTATCCTTGAGGTTCTGGGGAGATGATGATTCGTTCATGGCCCCAATATTAGCCTTAAATCAAGATTGCGGCAAGCGAAAAGCCTGCCTTCTCTTTCTACTTGACGCCGGTCGGGAATGGCACTATCTTTCCCCCATTTTTATGGCTGGTAAAATTTTGTTTGCGGAAATAATCCGCCATTTCGTATCCCTAATCGTTCGCAGTAAAACCCTAAAGGAGGAAGTTGCCATGTCCGTCTATGTTGTTGGTCATTCAAGTCCCGACACCGATTCCGTCGCCGCTGCCATTGCCTTTGCCCATTACCTCAAGGCAACCGGCACCGACGCCGTGCCCGTGGCCCAGTCCGCCGAACTGAATCCCGAATCCAAGCTGGTGCTTGCGAAGTTCGGCCTGGCCGCCCCGGCCGCCTTCACCGATGCGGCCGGTAAGGACGTGGCCTTGGTCGATTTCAGCGATATCGCCCAGGCCCCGGCCAATATCAAGGAGGCCAACGTGGTGGCCATTGTCGACCATCACAAGATCGGCGACATCACCACCGGCGGCCCCATCTTCTTTTACGCCAAGCCGGTAGGCTGCACCTGCACCGTGCTCTATGAGATGTTCTCCACCAACAAGGTGGAGCTGCCCAAGAACATCGCTGGGGCCATGCTCGCCGCCATCTTGAGCGACACCGTCAACTTCAAGTCGCCCACCTGCACCGACGAGGACAAGGCCGCGGTCAAGGCTCTGACCGGAATCGCCGGGGTGACCGATACCGACGGCCTGTTCATGGAAATGCTCAAGGCCAAGTCGGCGGTTGACGGAGTGCCGATCAAAGACTTGATCTTCCGCGATTACAAGGATTTCGATATGGGCGGCAAGAAGCTCGGCATCTGCCAGTTGGAACTGGCCACCCTTGACCAGGCGGCCGGGATCAAGGCCGACCTGATGAAGGGTCTGGAGGCGCTCAAGGGTGAAGGCCGCCATTCGGTGATCATGATGCTCACCGACGTGGTCAAGGAAGGTTCCGAGCTGCTGGTTTATTCCGACGAACCGGCCCTGATTGAAAAGGCCTTTGGCGGCAAGCTCAGCAACAACACCATGTGGGTTGACGGGATGATGAGCCGCAAAAAGCAGACCGTGCCGCCCCTGCAAAAGGCGTTCGGCGCCTGAGTTTTTCTCCGGCGTTTAGTCGGTTTTATTTTGGCCCTGATCCGTTACTATGCGGATCAGGGTTTTTTTGTTACTCTTTTGGCGGGCGCCGTTGGGCCAGGATCCGCCGCCATTTGGCGAGCCGTTCCTTGATCAGGGCCTCGTAGCCCCGGTTGGTCGGCTGGTAGTAGCTCTCCCCGCGCAGTTGGTCAGGGAGGTGTTGCTGATCCACCAGGCCCAGGCGATCATCGTGGGCATACTGATACCCCTTGCCGTACTCCAGATCGCGCATCAGGCGGGTGGGGGCGTTGCGGAGATGGAGCGGCACCGGCAGGCTGCCGGTGCGGCGGATCACCTCTTTGACCCGGTTATAGGCGGTATAGCTGGCGTTGCTCTTGGGGGCGGTGGCCAGGTAAAGCACGGCTTGGGCCAGGGCCAGTTCTCCCTCGGGGCTGCCCAGGATGTGGTAGCTTTCCCGGGCGTTAAGGGTCATGGTCAGGGCCTGGGGGTCGGCGTTGCCGATGTCCTCGGAGGCGAAGCGGATCATTCGCCGGGCCAGATAAAGCGGCTCCTCGCCGGCCGCCAGCATCCGGGCCAGCCAGTAAAGCGCCCCGTCCGGGTCGCTGTCCCGCAGGCTTTTGTGGAGGGCGGAAATCAGGTTGTAATGCTCCTCGCCGGCCGCGTCGTAACGCAGGGTTTTCCGTTGCAGCGCCTCTTCCACCAGGGCCAGGTCGATAATCCCGCCCTGGCCTTCCTTTTTGTCCGCTCCGGCTAGGGCGGCGGCGATTTCCAGGCTGTTTAAGAGATTGCGGGCGTCGCCGTCGGCGATTGCCGCCAGATGGTCGGCCGCCTCATCGCTGATTTGCAGATTCAACTCCCCCAGCCCCTGTTCCCGGTCGTGCAGGGCTCGTTCCAGAATAGCGCGGAGATCCTCCGGGGTGAGGGGATTTAAGACCAGCACCCGGCAGCGGGAAAGGAGGGGGGCGATAACCTGGAAGGAGGGATTCTCGGTGGTGGCCCCGATCAGGGTGATCAGGCCGCTTTCCACATGGGGCAGAAAGGCGTCCTGCTGGCTTTTGTTGAAACGGTGGATTTCATCGACAAAGAGGATGGTGGCGGCGCCCCCGGCCTGGCGCCGTTCTTCGGCCTGGGCCACGATCTCGCGGATTTCCTTGACCCCGGCCAGGACCGCCGAGAAGAAAACAAACTCCGCCCCGCTGGCGCGGGCCAGAATTCGGGCCAGGGTGGTTTTCCCGGTGCCGGGCGGACCCCAGAGCAGCAACGACGGCAGATAACGCTGGCGAAGGAGGCTGCTCAACAACTTGTCATCGGCCAGCAGATGGCGCTGGCCGATGAAGTCCTCCAGTCGTCCGGGCCGCATTCGTTCCGCCAGGGGAGCGGTGTTTTTGGTTTTTTTAGGCATGGCCGGTTTAAAGGAAAATCGCTACCGCGGTGATGTTGTCCCGTCCCCCGGCCTGATTGGCTTGGCTGATCAGGCGGTCGCAGGCCTCCTGGGGAGTGGCGGCCTGTTGCAGGATGGCGTGGATTTCCCGGTCGGGGAGCATCGACCAGAGGCCGTCCGAGCAGAGCAGCAAACGGTGGCCGGCGGTGACGGACAGGGCATGATATTCCGGATCGTGGCGGAAGGGAAAGCCGATGGCCATGGTCACCACCGGCCGCTGCCGGGCCGGTTTTTCCGACCCTCCGGCCTCCTGGAGACGGGGGGCGAAGGCGACCCCGGCATGGTCGGTGGTCAGTTGCCGGAGTTCATGGCCGTCATCAAGATAGCAGCGGGCATCGCCGGCATGACAGATATGGAGCAGGTTGCGGTCGAGACGGGCCAGTACCAGGGTGCAGCCCATGCCCCGGTGATCGGGATTTTGGCCGGCGTCGGCGATTACCGTTTGATTGGCGTGGCGCACTCCCTGGATCAGGCTGTGGCGGGTCTCTTCCGGGTTGCCCTGCATTTGTCGCAGACGCTCCGGGGTGAAATATTCGACCAGGGCCTCGATCGTCATCCGGCTGGCAACCTCGCCGGCATTGTGGCCTCCCATTCCGTCGGTCACCATGAACAGTCCCTGTTCCGGCAGGATCGCAAAACTGTCTTCGTTGTGTTCCCGCACCCGGCCGGTGTCGGTACGGCCGGCGGCCAGCAATTGCGGGCGGCGAAGTCCGAGTATTTTTTGGATGATGGCAAGCATGGCTGGCTGGGCGCCTTAAAATTCAAATTCCAGTTTGTAGATCAACATCCAGAGGATAATCGTCCCGTCCCGGCGACCGGCCAGGAAGGTGTGGGGCTTGGGGCCCTGGGCCAGGCTGTAGATGCCGCCGCCCCGGCCGTCCAAAGTGAGCAGGCAATCGCCGGACTCAATATCCCATACCTTGATCAGGTCATCTTCGCAACCGGAGATCAGGGTGCGGCCGTCGGCCAGCACCAGGGCGGCGGTGATCGCTTCCTTGTGGGCCTTGATCGTTTTCAGGCAGCGGCCGGTTTCCCGCTCCCATATTTTCAGCAGCCGGTCCGGGCCGGCGGAGATGATTTTGCGGCCGTCCGGGGTCAAAGCCAGGGTGGTCACCGCCAGGGCGTGGGCCTCGATGATGCGGGCGCATTCCCGATCCTTTTGCCGCCAGAAGCGGATTTTGCCGTCTTCGCTGCCTGAAATCAGGTCGAGTTTACGATCCGGGAAGAGCAGCGAGCGGATCGCTCCCCCCTCCGCCACCGAGATCCCGGTGTCCGGGCCGGCGCCCAGTTTGCGCAGGGTGATGACCCCGTCGGCCCCGCCCGAGGCGAGGTATTTGCCGTCATCGCTGAAGGCAAGCGCGGTTATCTCGTTGGCATGGGTTTGTTCCTGGCCGACGGTTTTGCCCGACCGGGAAGAGAGCAGCCGCACCCCGCCGTCGCCCGCCCCCACCGCCAGATGCTTGCCCTTGGCGCTGACCGCCATCACTTTGGCGGCCAATTCTTCTCCCTCGGTGATGTTTATTTTGGGGCCGTTGCTTAAATCGTGGAGCAGGAGATGGCCGTCCCGGTCGAGGGAGGCGATCCGGCGGCTGCCGGGGAGATGGGCCAGGCCGGTCACCGGGCCGCGATGGCCTTTGAGGGTGAAGAAGCGTTGCGCCTCCACCGCTCGTCCCTTGCGGCCCGCGGCCAGTAAAGCCTCGTAGGTCTGGTTGAAGAATTTTTCCTTGCGGAAGCCGATGTTGCCCCAGGCGGTCATCATAATCTCGTGGCAGGCCTGGTAGCGGCGATGGGCAAGGTGATCGGCGATATTGCGCTGAACCGAGAGATTGAGCTGCCCCTCCCGGAAAATGTCCAGGGTCGCCCGGGGAACCGAAAGGCGGAATTCCGGGAGCAACCGGGCCAGGGGCTGGTCGTCCCGTCGCTCTTGGCCGGTCAGTTCCTTTTTTACTTCGCCGGTAAGCTCGTCCAGCCAGGGAATGGGGCGGGCCCGTTGCCGGGCCGCTTCGATCTGGCCCAGGAGGCGGGCGGGTCTGGCCCGCCCGAAGCGCCAGCGAAGCACCAGCATGTTGTAGACCGCCTCGGGCATGGTGTCGCTGATTTCCAGGGCCTGGTTGAGATAGCCGGCCGCGGTCTTGATTTTGCCCAGTTCCAGCAGTGATACCGCCCGGTTGTTGAGACTGTCGGCCCGCAGATCGAGCTGGCGCAGTTCGGCGTAAGGGCAGGGGGTTTTGAACATC
The DNA here is from genome assembly GCA_002421565.1 of Desulfobulbaceae bacterium UBA5628. Classification (GTDB taxonomy): domain Bacteria; phylum Desulfobacterota; class Desulfobulbia; order Desulfobulbales; family Desulfurivibrionaceae; genus UBA5628. The sequence goes on from DIKC01000014.1 coordinate 13,289, forward strand.
TCCCGGTAAACGTCGTTGAGTTCGTGGCGCAGTTGCTCGAAATTACGATAGCGGTCGTCTGGGTCGGGGGCGACGCATTTTCGCAAAACCTCTTTGAGGGAGGCGGGCAGGATGATCTCCCGGTTGGCGGGAACCGGGTCGGGAATCTTGCCGGGCCGGGAGTTGTCGCTGAAGGGCTTTTTGCCGCAGAACATCAGCCAGAGGCAGATGCCGAAGGAAAAAATGTCGGTTCGTTCATCCACCTGATGGGGGCTGTGAAACTGCTCCGGCGAGGCATAACCGGGGGTGCCGAGAAAGCCGACGGTCCTTTCCGTATCCGGATCGCCGGTTGCGGCAGGGGCGATTTTTCCTTTCTCTCCGGAGCTGGGGCCGGAGCCGGGACCGCGGCTGAGGAGGATGCCGAAATCGGTGATCTTGATCAGGGAGTTTTTGGTTACCAGGATGTTCTGGGGTTTGATATCCCGATGAATGATCCCGTGGCTATGGGTGTGTTCCATTCCGTGGCAGAATTGGATGGCCAGGGAGAGGGCGGTGCGGGGGTTGCGGCAGCGGCCGAGCTGGATCCATTCGGCCAGATTGCCGCCGTCAACGTATTCGATGAAGATCAGGGGCACCTGTTCCAGAGCCCGGACAAAATAGCAGGCCGCTACGTTGGGATGCATGGTCAGGCGGACCCAGTTGTCCGCCTCCTTAAGAATCCGCTGCATTCCCTGGCGGTCGGCCAGCACCTCCTGGCGGGGTACCTTGATCGCCATTTTGATCCGCCAGCCCAGATGTTCGCTGATGTAAACCCACCCCATGGCGCCGCTTAAGACCCGCTCGATCCGGTAGCGTTCCATCACCATCTGGCCCGGTTCCCAGGCCGGTATCGTGCCGATGGCCGCCGGGGTTGGGGATTGGCCGCCGGGGCTGGTCGGCTCGTTTTCAGGCGGGTCTGATTCACCCTTTAATTTGCGGAGAAAACGGGAGAACATCGGGGCTTTCAGGTGAACCTGATTTTGACCCGGCCGATTTCGATCAGGTCGCCGGGCCGGAGGGGGCATTCTCTTTTGATGGTAAGGCCGTTTAGGCGGGTCGAAATCCACGATCGTTGGGGTACGATGTTGAAGCGGTTCTTGCCGGCCACGATGAAGCACTGACTGGCAGCCACCAGGAAACCGGCGATCACCAGATCGCAGGAAAGATTTTTGCCGATTTTGATGCTGGTGCGGCCCTTGAGGGAGAGTTCCGGCGGTTTGGCTGTTCCCTGAATCACGGTAAGCTTGTGTTCGCTGAGGGCCGCGTAATCGTCATCCGGTCGGTTCTTGGCCGGGGAGGAACCGACGAAAACGGTCTCTTCGTCCAGATCCGGGGTGACCGCCCTGGCCCGGGCGCGGCGCTCGTCGGCAAGAGGGCCGGCGGCCAGGCGGAATTTGCCGAGATAGATGAGTTCATCGCCGCTGATCGGGACGGCGCCGGTGATCCGTTCGCCATTGACCATCACCCCGTTGGTGCTTTTAAGATCGCTGAGCAGGATCAGGCCTTTCTGCTTTTCGATCACCGCATGGAGCCGGGAAATGGCGGTGTTGTCGATGACCACGTCCGCTTCCCGGCCCCGGCCGATGGTCAGCCTGCTTCCTTCCGGCAGGCTGAAGCGGGCGATCTCCCGGTTATGGAGGATAATGGTCCATTGCTCGGGGCCGGAGGCGTCGTCCGGGGAAATGAGCTGGCTTTCGGTCATGGCGGGCGCCCTCAAAAGCTGTTCTTACGGGATGATGGGAAACTTTTTCACCGTAACACAACTTTTTTTCAGCGCATAACAAAAAAGCGCGGTCAGGGATTTTGTGATATTTTTTGTATATTTCGGCAAGATATTGTAACTTGCTTGTCGGATGCTTATTTCAGGCAATAAGGCGATGCGATCTTTATGAGCGACAAAACCATGACAGCAACGGGGGAAGCCCCGCCCAACAACCGGCTGGCCGAGATTTTCGCCCGGATGAACATGAGCGAATTGCCGGCCATGAGCCACAACGTCCATGAACTGATCGCCCTCACCCATAGCAGCCGCAGCGCCGCCTACGAACTTTCCAAGGTTATTCTCAAGGATTATTCCCTGACCAACAAGGTTCTCCAGGTGGTCAACTCCGCCTATTATTCCCTGGGTCGGCCGGTCAATTCCATTTCCAAGGCGGTTACCATCCTCGGTTTCGACGCAGTGCGGGAACTGGCGATGGCCATTGCCATCTTCGAGGATTTTCTCAAGTCCGGGGTGGAAAAGGAGACGATCAGCAAGATTCTCACCAGTTCCTTCCTGAGCGCCCTCCAGGCCCGCGATCTGGCGGTGGAAAAGGGGCTCAAGGTGGTGCCGGAAGAGGCCTTCATCTGTGCCCTGCTCCACAATCTGGGCAAGATCATCGTTTGCATCTACCTGCCGGATCGTTATCGCGAGGTGGAAGCGCGGATCGAAGACGGTATGGATGAAAAAAGCGCCGCCCGGGCGGTACTGGAAGGGCTCACCTTTGACGAAATCGGGGTGGAGGTGGCGGCCTTCTGGAATCTTTCCGAAAAGGTGATCGCGGCCATGGCTCCCAAGCCAGCCGAGCCGAAGAATCCTTACGATACGGTGGGTTATCTCCAGAATCTGGCCTGCTTTACCAATCAGTTGGTCGATCAGGTCTGCGCCGACCAGGATATGGACGAGCTGATGGCCCGTTACGGCCAGTTGTTCAGCCTGGGCAAGGAAGAGGCGCTGGAGATGGTCAATCGCAGCGTTGACGCCTCCGAGGATATTTCCGAATCGATCCGCTACGGACTTTCCAAACTCAAGGTGCGAAGCCGCCTGCGGAGCGCCGAGGAAGAGTTGAAGGATCCGGCCAAGGCGGCCCGCCGCAAGAAAAAACGGCAGGCGGAAAAGGTGGCGGGAGCTGCCGGGAAGGCGGCCGGGAACGAGCCGGGGGAGATCGAGGAGGATACCGAGAGCGGCGGGCGGCGGGAAGAGGAGGTGGAAATCCTCGACGAATTGCCGATTAGCCAGGATAAATCGGTCAACGACTTTATCCACGACATCACCGAGACCCTGATGGGGCCGTTCAATCTCAATGATTTTTACATCAACCTGCTGGAAGGATTGTACCGGGGGATCGGTTTCGACCGGGTGCTGCTGGCTATTTTGAACATTCAGCCGGACCGCAAGGGGTTGATCGGCCGTTTCGGGCTGGGCGACATCGACCCGGCCAACATCACCGGCTTTGAGTACAACCTAGCGGTGCCGGGGGTGATTCCCCAGGCGATGAAAAACTGCAAGGATATGGCGATTCCGCCCAACACCCCCGGCGCCTTTCCGGACAGCCTCAAGTATCTGGTCAAGGACCGCACCGTCTATCTCTTTCCCATCTGCCTGGACGGCAAGCCCATCGGCCTGATCTATCTGGATCGCAAAAAAGGCCGCCCCAAACTCGACGCCAGCCGGGTCAAGACCACCCGCCTTTTCCGCGATTTCGCGGTCATGGCAATCCGTAAACTCCGCACCAAAAACTGATTTTTACGATTTTTCCAGGCGGTCGATGGTGGCCAGCTGTTCCTTGGCCTGCTGATGGATGGGGTCCTCTTCCGGGGCGCCCTTGAGCGCCTCGTTCAGGTGATGGCGCGCCATTTTTATATCCCCCTCGTACCAGTGATAGAGGCCGAGATGATAGTGGCCGGCCGCCTTTTGCCCCTGGTCGGAGCGAAGTTGTCCGAGCCGGTAATGAAGGCGGGAATAGTCCGAAATCAAGGTCAGCAGTTGCTGGTAAATGATCTCCGCTTCCGCCGGTTGGCCGGCCTGCTGCCGGGCGCGGGCGAGGTTGAAAAGAATGTAGGGGTTTTCCGGGGCTTGGGCGGCGGCGTCGGCCAGGAACTGGCGGGCCGCTTCCAGACGGCCCGCCTCCAGGTGGATGAGGCCGAGATCGGCCAGCAGCAACGGCTGATTGGGGAAGCGGGCCATGATCAGGTGCAGTTCGCTCAGGGCTTGTTCGTAATCGCGGTTGGCCAGGTGGACCTGAACCAGGCCGTAACGGGCCATGAAACTATCAAGGGCCTGATCGCCGTCCTTGAGCTTGTTTCGGAGCAGGGGCAGCAGTTCGTGGGTTGGCCGGGTCAGGCTGAGGATCCGGTACTTGACCCGTTGGAATTCGAATTCCTTGGCCTCATCCCGGGCCGCCGGCCGAGTGGGGGCGCGATCCATGAAGAGCCGGTCTTCAATATAGAACTGGCGCTGTTCCGGTTCCGGATGGGTGAGCAGATAGGCAGGCAACTGGGCCCGGCGGAAACGGCTGATAGAGCGCATTTTTTTCAGCATCCCCAGCATTTCCGCCGGATCGCGGCCCATTTCCCGCATCCATTTATAGGCCAGCCGATCCGCCTCTTCTTCGTCCTGGCGGCTGAACTGGAGCCCCAAGGTGGCGCCGGTGGCCATGGAGCCGGCCATCACCGCCTCGCCCAGAGCGCTGCCGCCGCCCAGCACCATTCCGGCCAAGGCTAAAGCGGTGGTGCCGATATTGACTTTTTTGGATTTTTCCAGGCGGTCGGCGTAATGGCGGCTGGCGGCATGGCCCACCTCATGGGCCAGCACCCCGAGCAATTCCCCTTCGGTGGCGGTGGCTTCGATCAGGCCGGAATGGATGAAAATCAGGCCGGAGGGGGCGGCAAAGGCGTTGAATTCCTTGTGGTTGATCACGAAAAAGTGGTAATCGAAAAACTGCGGCCCGGCCACGGCCAGGATTTCCCGGCCCAGTTTACGGACGTAGCCGGTGATGTCCGGCTCGTCAAGCAGCTTGAATTCCTTGCGGATCAGAACCAGCAGCCGCTCGCCCAGCTCCTTTTCCTCGCTGACGCTGAACCCCTGGGCCGGGCCGGCCGGCAGGAGCATGGTCAGGCAGCAGAAAAACAGGGCCGGCAGCAGTCTGCGATAGTGGCGGCGGAAAAAAAACATGGCGGCAAATATCTCCTTGCAGGCAAAAAAACAGCGATGAATTCTTACCATAATTACGATGGTCGCAAAAGGCCACCCTTTGTTGCGATTTCTTGCAATTTCGGATGGATGCGGTAAGCTGGCGCCATGTTGCGAGAGCTGCGGATTACCAATCTGGCCCTGATCGAAAAGCTGAGTCTTTCCTTTCATGACGGCCTTACGGTCCTGACCGGCGAAACCGGGGCGGGCAAGTCGATCGTGCTGCAGGCCATTCATCTTCTCGCCGGCCGGCGGGCCTCGGCCGATTGGGTGCGTTCCGGGGCCGATGAGGCGATGGTCGAGGCCCTGTTCGAATTTTCCCCCGGCCAGCTTGATTTGCTCCGCCGCCTCAACGAAGTAGGGGTGGAGGCGGAGGGGGAACTGATCGTCAAAAGGGTGATCAGCGTCAAGGGCAAAAGCCGTTTTTTTCTCAACGGTTCCCTGGCCACCGCCGTCATGGTCGGCGAGATGGTGGAAGAGCTGCTCAGCGTTGCCGGCCAGCACGAACACCAGCATCTGCTCAAACCCCGTTATCATCTGGAATGCCTCGATGCCTTGGGCGATCTCGGGGCCGAACGGCGGGAATTCGCCGCCCTTTACGAGCAATGGCTGGCCGCCAAGGCCAAGCTGGCGAGCCTGGCGGCGGGCGAGCAGGAAAAGGAGCAGCGCCGCGATTTCCTTACCTTCCAGTGCCGGGAGATCGAGGAGGCCGCGATCCGGCCGGACGAGGAGGAAGAACTGGCCCGGGAACGCGATCTCCTTAAATCCTCCGACACCCTCCAGCGTTTGGGCCGGGTAAGTTATGCGGCCTTGTCCGAGGAGGTGACTCCGGCCCTGGCGGTGATCCGCAAAAACCTGGAGCAGATGGCCGGACTCGATCCCCGGCTCACCCCTTTGGCCGAGGAAGTGGCGGCCGGCTTTTTCCAGCTTGAGGAAGCATTGCCGTCCCTGGCGCGATACCTGGAGGCAGTTCCCGACGATCCGGCCCATCTGGATCGGATCATGGCCCGCATTGACCAGCTTCAGCGCCTCAAGCGCAAGTACGGCGGCACTTTGGCCGAGGTGCTGGCCTTTGGCGAGGAGGCGGCCCGGGAATTGGCGGCCCTGGACGGCCTGGGAGAGCAGTTGGCGGCCCTGACCGCGCAAGTGGCGGAACAGGAGGAAGAATTGCGCCGCCGGGCCGGGCTGCTTTCCGCCGCCCGCCGGGCGGTGGCCCGCGATCTGGAGGAAAAGGCGGCCGCCGAACTCGCCTCCCTGGCCCTGGAGCAGGCCCGTTTCGCGGTGAGTTTCGGCGATACTCCCGGCGAGCTGACCCATTTATCACGCCTGGGCTGGGATCGGCCGGAATTCGTCTTTTCCGCCAACCCCGGCGAGGAATTGAAGCCGGTGGCCAAGGTTGCCTCGGGCGGCGAGCTTTCCCGGCTGATGCTGGCGCTCAAATGNNAAACCGTGATCTTCGACGAGATCGACAGCGGTATCAGCGGCCGCACCGCCGACTCGGTGGGCCGCAAGATCCGGGAACTGGCCGGGCATCATCAGGTCTTCTGCATCACCCATCTGCCCCAGATCGCGGCCGGGGCCGACGACCATCTGGTGGTCCGCAAAAGCGTCCGCGACGAGCGAACCCAGACCGAGGTGGTGCCCCTGGCCCCGGCCGAGCGGGCCGGGGAACTGGCCCGGATGCTCTCCGGCGACGCCCCCACCGCCAAGACCCTGGCCTATGCCGAGGAATTGATCA
>DIKC01000133.1 GCA_002421565.1 Desulfobulbaceae bacterium UBA5628
CGCTGCGACAACTTCCCCGGCCTGCCCGGCGACGGCCGCGCCTTCCTCCGCCTGGCCGTCCGCGCTACCAGCGAAAACAAACGTTTGCTAAGCGAGATGGAATCGGCGCTGGCCACTAGAGGAGATCAGGTTTTGCCGCTTGCCGCGGGTTTGGCTACGGCCGTGCGCATGGACGCGCAGGAGGCCGTAGCCACCTCGGAGGCGGGCAGGATGCCCGCCGAGAATGAGCGGCAAGCGGCAAAACCTGATCTCCGGGCGTCGCGCTTGCACCCCAAATCCTTTTCCCTGATGGTCCAGGGTACCTCCTCCAATGCCGGCAAATCGGTGCTGGTGGCGGCCCTGGGCCGGATCATGCTCCAGGACGGCCTGCGGGTGGCACCCTTCAAGGCCCAGAACATGTCGCTCAANNCAACTCCTTTGTCACCCGCGACGGCCTGGAAATGGGCCGCGCCCAGGTGGTCCAGGCCCAGGCCTGCCGCCTCGATCCCGAGGCGCGGATGAACCCGGTGCTGCTCAAGCCCTCCAGCCAGGTGGGCAGCCAGGTCATCGTCAACGGTCGACCGGTGGGCAACATGAGCGTAGATCAGTACGTGGCCTACAAGGAAACCGCCTGGCAGGCGGTGACCGCCGCCTACGACTCCCTGGCCGCCGAGTTCGACGGCATCATCCTGGAAGGGGCGGGCAGCCCGGCCGAAGTCAATCTCAAACACCACGACATCGTCAACATGCGGATGGCCCGCCACGCCCAAGCGCCGGTGCTGCTGGTGGGCGACATCGACCGGGGCGGGGTCTTTGCCTCCTTTGTCGGCACCCTGGCGGTGATGGAGGAGTGGGAACGAACCCTGGTGGCCGGTTTCGTGGTCAACCGCTTTCGAGGCCAGGCCTCGCTGCTGGACGATGCTTACGCCTACGTGGAGGATTACTGCGGCAAGCCGGTGCTCGGGATGGTGCCCTTTCTGGAGCGGCTGGGGCTGCCGGAGGAGGATTCGGTGGGCTTCAAGGCCGGGCTTTACGAAACCGCGCCCCCGGCCGGCCCCCATGTCACCCTGGCCCTGATCGACCTGCCCCACATTTCCAACTTCACCGATTTCGAGCCCTTCCTGGGCGAACCGGACGTGCATCTGGTGGTGATCCGCACCCCGGCCGACCTAAGTCGCTGGGCCGGGAAAGCCGCGGCCCTGCTACTGCCGGGCAGCAAAAACGTGATCAATGATCTCGCCTACCTGCGGGAATCCGGCCTGGCAACGGGGTTGACGGAACTGGCGGCTGGGGGGCGGACGCCGATCATCGGCATCTGTGGCGGCTTCCAGCTCCTCGGCCAACGGATCGACGATCCCTTTGGTCTGGAAGGAACAGTCGGCACCTCCATCGAGGCGCTCGGCCTGCTGCCCGGCCTGATCACCACTCTGGAAGCGGATAAGACCCTGACCCGGCGGACCGGGACACATCAAGCGTCCGGCCGCAAGGTGCATGGTTACGAGATTCACCACGGGGCCAGCGCCTCCAACCTGCCCCCGGCCCTGCGATTGACCGAGCCGGAACAAACGGCCGGGGCGGCCAGCGCCGACGGCCTGCTCTGGGGCAGCTACCTGCACGGCATCTTTGACGCCGATGATTTTCGGCGCTGGTTCATCGACGACCTCCGCCAACGCCAAGGACTGCCGCCGCGCACCGCCATCCAATACTCCTACGACCTGGAACCGGCCCTCGACCACCTGGCCGCCACCGTCCGCCAGGGCTTGGACATGGAACGCATCTACCGTCTACTCGGCCGCTGACAAAGATTATTCCTGAATCAGGGAGGTGAAAGCGGGGGGATTCTGGCGGGACTGCCCAAGCGGATCGACGGCCGGGTTTGGTCTTTCAAACATCCGGACGGCATCATCCAGGCATTTTACCGGGTATGCAAACGGGCCGGGGAGGCCTTGAGGGACGGATTACGGCCGTCTCTGTTCTGTAAACTCCAGGATTCGGAGCAGGTCGCCCAGCCCTTTGCTTCTTTTGAGTTCCTGGGCCAGGGGGAGCAGGTTCGATTCGCGAATCTGGCAGAGTACTTACTTTTGCAGCTTACCCGGTTTTGTCCTCGTCCGGCAGTGCCGGAGCCCCTCTCTGCTCAAAATAACAAACTCGATTTCTCCCTCGATTCTTGGCGTCATACAGCGCACGGTCAGCCATTTCTATCAGCACCCCGGGTTGTTGGGTGCTTTCGGGAATCATGGTTGCGACTCCGATACTGACGGTGACCTTTCCAGATGGGGAGCCGGCGTGGGGTTCGTTCAGTGATTCGATGGACGCATGAATCGACCGGGCGAGCTGCAACGCGTTTGCCGCATCTGTATCTGCCGCAATGATAGCAAATTCCTCCCCCCCGTAGCGTGCGGACAGATCGGAGGAGCGACGGGATCCCCCTTGCAGAATCCCCGCTATCTTACACAGGCAATCGTCGCCCAACCGGTGCCCGTAAAGATCGTTGTAGTTTTTGAAGAAATCGACGTCGATCATCAGCAAGGCGAGCGGTTGTCGGGTTCGCTGCGCCCGGCGCCATTCATTCAGCAGCACTTCATCAAAACGACGACGATTCGCGATACCGGTCAAACCATCGGTGCTGGAAAGTGTTGCAAGTTTTTTGTTGGCCGCCTCAAGAGAGCGGGTCCGCTCAAGAACTTTCTGTTCGAGTTGGTCGTTGACTTGCTGTAATGCCTGCTCAGCCTGCTCCCGTTTGAGTAACAGCGTTTCGATGCTGGCCGTCATGCGATTAAATGCGTCTACCGTCAGACGCATTTCCGGCGGATCGCCGGGGCATTCCGCCACCCGTACGTTGAAATCACCCGCGCCGATTTGCCAGGCGGATTTTTCGAGGCGCACCAGCGGTGCGAGACCGACCTGCATAATCCGGATAAGGAGGAAAACCATCAAGACCAGCATGATCAACAGCATGCCGAGGGTGAGCAATACGCTTTGCCAGAGTCGATTTTCATGAGGGACAGAGGTGAATGACACCGTCATCCTGCCGTAGTCCGTTCCCCCAACCACGAGCGGACGCGATACATTCGGGTGGGCTAGGTTGATCAGGCGGGCAAACCATTTCGGCCGGTGTGCCGCCGAGTGGTCATTTCGTGCCACCATGGGCGACATCCCCTTATTCTCCCAGGCCACGGCATCGACAATGTCGCATTGTACCCGCTGGCGCAGGATCTCCTCGATGGTGGCGAAATCGCCGATGATGACCTCGCGCTTCAGTTCCTGCTCCAGCACGGTGAGCATCGCGTCCATTTCCTGCTTGATGTGGCCTTGGTATTCGCGCGACTCCTTGATCGTCATGAAGACCACGGTAAGGAGCCCGACCGCCGACAACACGGCGACGATGCCCAAGAGCAGGCGCGAACGCAGGGATAATCGTGCGGTGAGCCCAGGCATGGTCATTCGGTTCCGATCGGCAACACGGTGCCGCGATAGAAGCGCCGATAGTTGTCGTACTTCTGGTCATCGGCGGCGACAAAGCCCGTTTCACCGTTTGCCCCGATCAGATTTGCGGCGGCTTGCAGGATTTTTTTACCCTCCTCGTCCCGGGCCATTTGGATGAATGCTTCCCGTACCGCTTTGACCGTGTTCCGCGATACCCGGGGGTGGGCCATTATCGGCAGATTCAGGTACGCTTCCGACTTCCAGATGGTGTGGTAGCGCAATTTCTCGCGGGTGGCGTAATCTGCCATGATTTCGGCATTGACGCCCGCGGCGGCGATCCGTCCGGTTTTCAATTGTCCCATCACCCCTTCCTGATTGCCGCCGAACAAGGGGGTCACCCGGATGCCGGCCTTGAGCAGTGCGTCCATTGGCAGCCAATACCCGACAAAGGCTTCCGGCGAGGGGAAGCCCACTTCTTTGTTGGACAATTGCGCCAGGATTGTAAGCCGGGAATCTTCTCGCACCACGATGGCGCCATGGATGTGCTTGCCGACCGGGCGGGCGATAGCCCGCCATTCCAGGCGGTCACGAGCAGGGGTGAATAGCTGATTGGTATAGGCGAAAGCAGCGTTGCCTTCCTCCACCGTCATCCTGGTGGTTTCCGGGGCGGTGCGCCCTATTTTCAGCCGCAGGGGAACGTTGCTTCGGGTGCTGACGTAACGCAGTATGGGATTCCAATACTCTGCCGTCAAAGTAACGCTTCTCTGGTTGAGGACATAAAAAGAGAGCGGTTCCCCGGCAAACGCCAGGTTTTCGAACAGGCAGAGGATGAAGATGAAAAGGATGGTAAGATAGCGAGAGCGCTCTTTTCTTCTTTTCATCGACTTTGTCACCACGCCACCTCACCCCGGATCGATGATAAGAATTTGCTTTTTTCATCGCCTGTCAAAAAAAGATGCAAGTGACACCCCGCCCAAATTCCTAACTTTAAAACAGCCGATTTATGTCCATAGCACCCGCCGATCGGTTTGTCAATTTCAAATCCAGGCCCCAGAATCCAGATAGCGGGGCAATTCCAGGAGTTGGAGCAGGTCGGCCAGCCCTTTGCTTCTTTTGAGTTCCCTGGCCAGGGGCAGCAGGTCCGGGTCGTGAATCTGGCAGAGGACTTCCTTGAGTTTGACCAGCACCTGCTGGTCGCCGCAGAAAAGCAGCCGGTAGCGTTCGCTGAGTTCGACGAGATAGCGCCGCAATTCGGCTTTCTTTTCCGGCGGGCTGGACTCCGCCTGGTAGCTGCCCCGGAGGCGGGAGAACAGGAGGGGATCGGCGATGGCGCCCCGGCCGAGCATCAGCCCGGCCGCCCCGGTTTCGGCCAGGACTTCCCGGCCCCTGGCGGCGGTGAAGATGTCGCCGTTGGCAATCACCGGCAACGGGCATTGGCGGACAACCCGGGCGGTGATCCGGTGATCCGCCGCCCCGGTGTACATCTGCTTGACGGTGCGGGGATGAAGGATCAAAAAGTCGATTCCGCAATCGGCAAAATGCCCGAGGAGGGCAAAAATTTCTTCCGGGTCGGCGAACCCGGCCCGCAGCTTGATCGAGAAGCTGCCGCTGATCTCCCGGCGGAGGGCATCGAGCATCCGGCTTAAGGCGTCCGGGTCACGCAGCAGGGCGCCGCCGGCGGTGTTGCCGGTCATCCGGCCATAGGGGCAGCCGAGGTTGAGGTTGAGATGGCGCGCCCCCAATTCCTGGGCGGTCCTGGCGGCGGTAAGCAGGGCGGCGGTATCGGTGCCGATCAATTGCACCACCAGCGGCACCCCGGCCTCAGCGGCGGTTATCTCCCGGCGGTCGTTGGCGGAGATGTTTTTTCTGGCGCTGGCCTTGACCCGGACAAATTCGGTAAAAACCACATCGGGCCGAACCCATTCGATGAACAGCCCCCGCAGCGCCCGGTTGGTAAGCCCTTGCATCGGCGCCAGCATCAGGGGTGGCTTGCCGGGGGGCCAGGGCAGTTTGGTGGTGTTTTCCATTCCCTTCTCTTTAGATTAGAAGGCCGCCACCTTTCCCGTGGACCTGAAAGTCACGGGCAAGGAAGCGGCATGCACGACGCCCAATGTTTAAGCCATGCGCAGAGGGAATGCAAGAGCGCCATTTATATTGTTGACAGACAAGTCTGTCTATTATAGATTGCGGGTCATGTCAGATAAAGAAACCAGCCCCGCCCGTGAGCGGATCATCGAAACGGCTCTGAACCTCTTCTACCGGCAGGGCTACCTGGCCACCGGGATCAATCAGATCATCGCCGAATCCCAGGTGGCCAAGGCGACTTTTTACGCCCAGTTCCCTTCCAAGGAAGATCTCTGCATTGCCTACCTGCAGGCCCGTCACCATCGCTGGATGGGCTGGCTCAGGGAGAGCGTCGAGAGTCATCCCGCCGGGCTGGCGCGGCTTCTCGGCATTTTTTCGTTTCTCCGGCAATGGATGGCGGACAGTGACTATCGAGGCTGCGCCTTCCTGAACATCGCCACCGAGGTGCCGGACATGGATTCCAGGATTCGGGCGGAGGTCATCAGGCACAAGGATGGTCTCCAACGTTATCTGGCGGCAATCATTCAGGAGAGTATTCCCGGCGAGGGTGCGGCCAAGCCCATCGATCCCGAGGTTATTGCCGGAATCGTCTATGTCCTGGTCGAAGGTGCCATCGTGGCCAGCCAGAATTATCACGCCGCCTGGCCCATCGACCGCGCCCAGGAGGCCGTGGAGAAGTTAATGGCCCGGTAATTTTTTTCAGGGGCACCAGACAGACCTGTCTGTACTTCGTGGTGACTGATGGATGAACACCTGCCTGCCGGCGGATTTTATCAACACGCACAATCGAAACCGTCCGTGCTTAGACGCAAACCAATAAACAAGGAGGCATACACATGGGCAAGCGACTGGGAATCTACATTTTCGACAATGCGGAGGTCATTGATTGGGCCGGGCCGACCGGCGTGTTCGCGGTTGCCAAGAGGATGGATCCGGAACTCGACACTTTTCTGATCGGCGACACAGCCACCCCGGTGGTAGCCACCGGCGGACTCCGGGTGCTGCCCAAATACGGGTTGAACGACAACCCGAGCATGGATGCGTTTCTGATCCCCGGCGGCCTCGGCGCCAGGGCCGAAATCCACAATCAGCGGCTATTGCACTTCGTTAAGAATTTAGCGGAGGAGACCCTGCTGGTCAGCGTCTGTACCGGCTCCTGGGTTTACGGAGTGGCCGGGCTTCTCGACGGCCTCAGGGCCACCAACCGGAAAAACGGCGATCCGAGTGAAGTGCTGGTACCCATCGACCGCTTGGCGCAACTGGCCCCTCAGTGTATCATTGACCGCCACCGGGTGGTCGATACCGGTCGGATCATCACCAGCGGCGGGATCACCTCCGGCATCGAGGTCGGCCTCCACCTCCTCAAACGGTTCGGATATTCAAGCGATTTTGTCAGCAGAGTCGCCTACATCATGGAATATGAAAAACAGTGGGAGTTGATGAAGGACGATCTCGTCGAGGTAAACGCATAGCTTTAGAGCAACTAGCGGGCGGTCAGCTTGCGGGCCAGCAGGCCGCCCAACTCGGCGGCCTTTTGCCATACCTCCCCCTGCTCTTCCACCTGGCGGAACTTGTCCGGGGTGACTTCGAGATCATCGCCGAACACCCAGGGCAGGGCGCTCATGGCGCAGGAGGAGCCGAAACCGCAAACCAGGCATTCGGGGTTGCCTTCGGCCTCCAAGTTGCCGACCACTTCCATCCCCTCCGAGCTCAGGGCGTGGCTGATCTGAACACCGGCTTCCTTGATCCCCGGCGCCCCCCGGCCGATGCCGGTAACCGCCACCACCGCCAATTTACCACGATTCAGGCCATTACGGTGGCGCAGGGAATAGAGGCGCTCCAGAAACGCCTTGGTAAAGGCGTCCACCGTGCCGTAGGGCGGATAAGCGCCGATGACCAGGGCCTCGGCCGTGCGCACCTTCTCCGCCAGGGCCGGGAAGTCGTCAGCCACCTTGCAGACATTGTCCGGGACGCAGCCCAGGCAGGCCCGGCAGGGGCCGACCCGCAAACGGCTGAGCTTGACGAACTCCGCCGGCAGGCCGCTGGCGGCCA
>DIKC01000102.1 GCA_002421565.1 Desulfobulbaceae bacterium UBA5628
CCTTCAGGCGGTGGAGTATTCACTTTTTGCAGGCTCTCGTTGATGACCTCAATATGTTCCCTCCTTGCCTCCTCGTCGAGATCCGCCTGCATGAGATTTTTGAAACAGATGGCGATCCCCCCGAGAGGGTTGTTGATTTCATGGGCAACCCCGGAGGCAAGTCGGCCGATGGAAACCATCTTTTCGGTCTGGATGAGGGTCTCCATGGCCTTTTTATTCTCCCGGCCGGCCTCCCGGAGACGCTGAATCATCCAGTGGAAACTGTTTTGCAGGGTGCCGATTTCGTCGCGTCTTTTTTGTAGGGGCGGAAGTTCGTGCAGCGCCTCGAACTGCTCGATATCGACATTGTTCTGGATACGGTCCATGATCCCGGCCAGCCGGACCACCGGTTTGGCCAGGATCTTGGCTCCGACCCGTACGATGAGAAGGGAAAAGATGAAAAAGAGGCCGGCGATGAGCAATATTTCCCGGCGGCGGGCGGCAATGGCGAGATCGACATCGGCGGTGGAAAGCACGATGCGCAGACCGCCCCATGACTTGCTGCTGATGTTCAGGGGAACCGAGATGTTGAGCGTCGGCTCGTTGGCGAACCGCTGCTCGGAGATGGTGATTGCTAGACTTCCGAGCGCGTTTTTGGTCTCCTGGTCCACGCACATTTCACCGTAACGGGTGGTATCGCTACAGGCCACGATCATGCCCGAGGTGTCGACGACCGCTACGTGCCTCACCCTCGGGTCTTGCTGCATGAACTGGATGATGAAATAATCGAGAAAATCCTTGAGATCGCGGTCACCCATCATCCCGAGTTCGTTGTACACCATGACGTTGGTCAGCATCAGCCGGCTGAGCTCGGAGATGACCTTGCCTTGGTTGAGGATGTTCTGGCGATAGAGGGCCGCGTCCCGCGAGATGATGATCAGGCCGCCGGCGGTAGTGAAAAGGATGGAGCAGACGGAGGCCGTAACGATGAATTTGCCCTGGAGGCTGAACAGCCAGGCGATGGCCTGTTTAACCAGTTGTCTCATGGGGTTTTGACTCCCAACTTGACCAGTTGGTGGATCATTTTTCCGATGATTTCATAATCCGAAACCGATGCTTCGGCAAAGCCGTATTTGAATTCCTCGTCCCACTGATCCATGATCCTACGATCTTCCAACTTTTGGTAGTCAAGGGCGAGGAGAGCTTTTTTGACCGCATCGATCATTGCCGGGTCGGCATCGGCCCGGGCCACGATCGGCAGACCCGGGATGGGATCGGAGACATGGACCACTTTCAGGCCCTTGTCGTGGAATCTGTGGGCCACGGAATCGATCACCGCCCCGGCCGCGAAATCACCCCGCAAGACCTCCCTGGCCACGGCATCGTGATATTTCAGGTTTATATACTTGGCAAGGTCGTCCAGGGTCATGCCCCCTTTGGTATAAAGCTCATACAGCGGCGCGATATAGCCGGAAGTGGACATTCTGGAGGCAAAGGCAACCGATTTCCCCTTCAGGTCGGCGATCCGGTTGATCCCGTCATTATTGGCCCTGGTGATGAATACGCTCCGGTAATAAGGGCGGCCGTCCTGGCCGAGAGGTTTGAGGATCGGTACTACGTTGAAC
This sequence comes from Desulfobulbaceae bacterium UBA5628, assembly GCA_002421565.1. Classification (GTDB taxonomy): domain Bacteria; phylum Desulfobacterota; class Desulfobulbia; order Desulfobulbales; family Desulfurivibrionaceae; genus UBA5628. The sequence continues at coordinate 1,605 of DIKC01000102.1, forward strand.
TGCTCCTTGGCCGCCAGATAGGTGACGCCGCCGAGCAGGGCCAATTGTACCTGGTCTTCCTGCAAAAACCGGATGATGTCGCGGTAATCCTGGCTGAGCTTCAACTCGAAACGGTAGGGCGTATGCTCGGAAAGATAGGCCATGAGCGGTTGGTACTTCTGATACATCACGATGGGATGATAGAGGGTGATGGCGCTGAAGCGGACGATCTGTCTCCCGTCCGCCTGTCCATTTCTCGCTCTCGCGCCCAAAAGAAGGGCAATGATGATAACCGCGACCAGAATACCGGATTTTCTCGGGGGTGTCGTCATTGCCATATCCTCGTAAAAAAGTTCGCCCGGCATTCGGTGGCGACCGGGACCTGGTCCACGGAGCAAATTCCCGGCCCGGTTGTCTCTTTGGAAGGAAATAAAATACGAGACAAACAGCAGTTATGTCAAGCCAAGGCAAAGAGCTATAAATTTCTCCTTGCCTTTTTAAAAATAAGCATATAAACGTATATCAATATATTTTCAAGGCGGCCGGCGTTAAGCATGCTTGGCCGGCGGTCCCGGCCCCGCTTTGCGGGCGCGGGTTTTAAGGTGCAACCGAGCAGAAGGAGGATGAGGATGTCAAGGTGCAAAACAGTGGTCGGGCTGGTCGTTGCTGCCTGTTTGTGGTCATTCCTGGCGGCCGGATGTTCGCGGCCGGAGGAGGCTTCCCTGCTGGACGATCTGGTGGAGCGGGTAACGGAACGGCAGGGATACACGGAGAAGAGCAAGCGGCAATTCGAGGAGCGGTTGCAGAGTTACTATTTTGAAAAAGTGCCGGCGGATGAGATCGAGCTGCTCATGCGGGAGCACTCGCCGGGGGTGGCGCTGGCGGCCATATCCTTCGCGGTGGTCGGTAATGCCTCGCCGACGGAGGTGGCCAGGATGAAGCAGGGGGGCGCGGGTTGGCCTGCTGTTGCCAAGTCCGTCAACACGGATTTGGGCGAGGTCGTCAAGGAGGTGAAGGAGTTCCGCAAGGCGATCGGCTGACAATGACCAGGAGCCGGGGCGTGCCCCCGGCAGTCGAACAACAGGGGATTCAAGCCGAAAAAATCAATATGACAGGGGGAGACAAAATGCAGGGAAAAATGATTTCATCATGGATACCGGGAATGTTGCTGGCCATGCTGCTGTTGGCGCCGTTGCCGGCAACGGCGGGAGATGAGTTGGCGGGCAGACTGGACAAAATCTTGTTGCAAGGGTTGGAAGAGGGGCATTGGCAGACCACCGCCGATGATCTCTATATGTGGCTCAAGATGAAAAAAAAGGACTTTGTCGTCGTTGATGTCAGGCCGAATCCGGCCAGCTATGCCGCCGGCCATATCCCGGGGGCGGTTCATATTCCGTATCACACCATTCTTGCCCCGGCGAATTTGGCGCAACTGCCCAAGGACAAGAAAATCATCCTGGTCTGCGATACCGGCCAGGTCCAGAACCTCCCGGTTATCGCGCTGCGCGCCCTGGGATATGACGCTTATACCATGCGCCTGGGTTACACTGCTTGGATTGAGGGATACAGTGGCGGCGAGATGATGAAGGCCTTCATCAACCGGGCGGCCGAAAAAAAATACCCCCTGGAAAAATAGGAGCCAGCCATGCGCGTCGTTACGAAACCGTGGTCGTTTATCTGGGGCGGGGTGCTGGTGGGCCTGGCCGAAGCGCTCTATTTTCTCACCTATGAAACCCCGGTTCCCATTACCACCGGGCTGGCGAAGATGTTCGGCTCCATCGAAGAGAACATCACCAAAACGGACTTGGTTGCCAGGCTTTACGGCGCCGATGTCCACTGGGTGCTCATCGGCATCATTGCGGGCGGCTTTCTGGTCGGCCTCCTGGAACGGGAAAACAAGGCTTGGGTGCGTTATCCCTGGCGGGTGAGCGCCCTGGCCTTCGTCGGCGCGATCATTTTCGGATTCGGGACACGGCTGGCCCAGGGTTGCACCGCCTGGCATTATCTGGGCGGGATTCCGGCCATGAGCCTTACCTCGCTGGTGGTGGCGGTGGTAAGCATCCCCTTTGCCTATCTCGCCTTCCTGTTGATGGCGAAATTGAATGCCGGCAGCTTCATGAAGCACAACGAATACAAGGAGACGGCCAAGCGCTGCGTCGAACTGGAATACCAGACGGACAGCATGGGCTACGATCCCGCCTACCGGCCGCAACGGGACCCCTTGCGGCTGCTGCTTACCGCCTTTCTGCTGCTTTTGCTCGCATCCTCGCTCTGGACCGGCTTGACCGGCGATGCGGCGAACAGCATCGGTCAGATGCCGCCCCATCTTATCCTGATCAAGGGATTGGCGGGGCTGCTCATCGGTATCGGCATCGCCAAATCGGGATTCGGTACCGAGTGCGCGGTGATGGCGCCCAAATCCCTCCTCATGTCGCCGCATCATTTCGAAGCCATGAAGGTGGCGAAAATCACCCAGACCATGTTCACCGGCCTGATGCCGTTCGCCGGCCTGCTCACCGCGATCCTGATCCTCAATCTCACTATTCTTTACACCTGGTTTTTTCGCGGCTGGGATGTGCCCATCGTGGTCGAGGCCGGTTCGTACAAGTGGGGCTTCCATCTCGGCCATTTGGTGGGAGGGCCGCTGCTCGGTATCGGCAGCGTTCTCATGCTTGGCTGCGAGATCCGGACCTATTCCCGGCTCGGCATGGGTTATCTGACCGGGCTGGCGGCCCTGCCCGGTTTTTTCCTCGGCTACCTCCCTTATTCCCTGTACAAGGAAGAACTGGACAGCTTTTTTTTCGGCCACGGCTTTCTGAGGGCGCGTAACATGCTTGAGTTGTTGCCCGATCTTCCCTTCATCCAGTATGGTTTTGCCCTGCTCTATACGGCGGGGTTGATCTGGGCGCTGGTCTGGGCGATCAGGAAGGGATCGCAAATTACCGGGGTTACTCCCAGGGAATACATCACCAAATCCACCGATGAAATTTTCCTGAAAGGGCTCCAGGAGAAATAGTGGTTAATTTTTTCCTTTACAACCGGCCGACGGCCAACTATTAAATAAAAGGCTTAATCGTTGTTTGAGGCCCGGTTTTTCACCCATTACAACAGGAAACCCCTATGACCGATCAGAACTGCGTCAAGATGGCCAAGTTGCTCAAGACCATGGCCCATCCCATCCGGCTCAAGATCCTCTGTCTGCTCCAGAGCCGGGAGATGACGGTGGGCGACCTCCACAAGGAGGTGCAGACCACCAATGCCAATGTCTCCCAGCATCTCAATATCCTCCGCAACCAGGGGATCATTGATTATCGCAAGGATGCCAATTTCATCTATAATCGGATTACCGAGGGGCGGGTCACCGAACTGATCGGCACCATGCGGGAACTTTTCTGCAGCGGAGGAGAAGGCGATGAACGATAATAAGTGGTTGCAATTCCCCCTTAACCGGCCGAAACTGCTGACCATCCTGATGGTCGCCCTGACCATTGCCCTGGGGGTGCTTATGGTGCGGGTCAAGGTGGACACCGACCCGGAAAACATGTTGGCCGAGGATGAAGCGGTTCGCATCTTCCATCATCAGGTCAAAAAGGAATTTTCCCTCCATGACGTGGTGGTGCTGGGGGTCGTCAATGAAAAGCACCCGGATGGGGTCTTCAACCCCGAGACCCTGGGCAAGGTGCTGGAGTTGTCCCGTTTTGCCCAGACCCTGGCCGATCCCCGCGATCCTTCCCGACGGGTGGTGACCCGCGACGTGATCGCCCCGGACACGGTGGACGCCATCGAGCAGGCCGGGCTCGGCCAGGTCCGTTTCGACTGGCTGATGCCGGAGGCCCCGGCCGACCGGGAAGCGGCCCTGGCGGTGCGGGACAAGGCGATGACCAACCCGCTTTTCAAGGGCACCCTGGTTTCCGAGGACGGCCAGGCCCTGGCGATTTACCTGCCGATCACGGCCAAGGATTACGCCTTCCAGCTCCGCAAGGAATTGCTGGCCAAAATCGCCGGCCTGAGCGGCGACGAGCAGTATTACATCACCGGCCTGCCGGTGGCCGAGGATACCTTCGGGGTGGAGATGTTCATCCAGATGGCGATTTCCGCCCCCCTGGCGATGATGGCCATCTTCCTCCTCATGCTCCTCTTCTTCCGCCAGGCAATCATGGTGATCGCCCCGATGATCGTGGCCATGGTCACCGTGATCTGCACCATGGGTTTGATGATCGGCGCCGGCCACACGGTCCACATCATGAGTTCGATGATCCCCATCTTCCTGATGCCGATCGCGGTGGTCGATTCGGTCCATATTCTCTCCGAGTTTTTCGACACCTACCAGAAGACCCGCGACCGTCGCCAAACCATTGAGACGGTGATGGGCCACCTCTTCAAGCCGATGCTCTATACCTCGGTCACTTCGGCCACCGGCTTTGCCTCCCTGGCCCTGGCTCCGATTCCGCCGGTGCAGGTCTTCGGCCTTTTCGTGGCCTTCGGGATCATGCTTGCCTGGCTGCTTACCATCCTTTTCATTCCGGCCTATGTGATGATGCTCAAGGAAGAAAGCCTGGCCGGATTCGGGGTCACCGGCGAACATCGCCACGGCCGGATATTCGAAGCGGTTTCCCATCATCTCCGCTGGCTGGGCGGTTTCACCTTCAGCCACGCCAAGCTGATCGTGGTGCTTACCGTCCTGGCCTTGGGGGTGGCGGCCTTTGGGATCAGCCGGATCACGGTCAACGACAACCCGATGAACTGGTTCACCGAAAATCATGACATCCGCCAGGCCGACCGGGTACTCAATGCCCATTTCGGCGGCACCTACGAGGCGTATCTGGTGCTGGAAGGGGACGAAAAAGAGCTGACCACCGAGCAAGCCGTGGCCCAGGTGGAAAATCTACTGTTGAGCGCCAATACGGCGGAACCGGTTGATTCCGCCCTCCTTGATTTGATCCGGGCCGATCTCGCCGCCGGCCGCACTCAATTCGCCGATGCCGACGCCTTCCTCGGCCATCTCGCCCAACTCTGGGACGAGCGCAGTTTGGCGGCCGTGGCTGATGCCGATTATGAATTCTGGTCTGTGGCCCTTGATCGTCTGGAGGAAGTACGCCAGCGGGGCCAGGTCTTCAAACAGCCGGAGGTGCTGCGTTATATCGCCCGGCTGGAAAATTATATCGAACAGGCCGGTACGGTGGGCAAGACCAACACCCTGACCGACGTGGTCAAGAAGGTGCATCAGGAACTGTTCGAGGGCAACCCCGCCTACTTCCGGGTGCCGGACACCCCGGCGGCCGTGGCCCAGACCTTGATCTCCTTCCAGAACAGCCACAAGCCCGACGATCTCTGGCATCTGGTCACCCCGGACTATCGCAAGGCCAACCTCTGGGTTCAGTTGAAGAAGGGCGACAACAAGGTGATGGAACAGACCATTGCCGACGTGGAGACATTCTTCCGCGACAACCCGCCGCCGGTCGCCCTCAGCCATCAGTGGGCCGGGCTCACCTACATCAACGTGGTCTGGCAGGAGAAGATGGTCTTCGGGATGATGGAGTCCTTCCTCTCCAGCTTCGCGGTGGTCTTTGTCCTGATGGCCTTCCTCTTCCGTTCCTTAAAATGGGGTCTGCTGGCGATGATCCCGATGACCGTGACCATCGCCTTTATCTACGGCCTGATCGGGCTGGTGGGCAAGGATTACGACATGCCGGTGGCGGTGCTCTCCTCCCTGACTTTGGGACTGGCGGTGGACTTTGCCATTCACTTCCTGCAACGGGCGCGGGCGATTCATCAGCGGGTCGGCACCTGGGAGGCGGCGCTTAAGGAAATGTTCGCCGAACCGGCCCGGGCGATTACCCGCAACGTGGTGGTGATCGCGGTCGGTTTCACCCCGCTGCTCTTCGCCCCTCTGATGCCGTATAAAACCGTGGGCTTCTTCCTGGCCGCGATCATGGCGGTGTCGGGGCTGGCCACCATGTTCATGCTGCCCGCCGCCATCCGCCTGCTGGAACCCTATCTCTTTAAAAAACAATCCGGGAGAATTTGATTATGAAAATCAGCAGCCGGCTTTTGCCCCTTTGGGTGGCCGCCTTCTTTTTGTTTATGGCGGCCGGGATCGCCGTTGCCGCGCCGCCGGTGACGGAAATCGTGGCCAAGGCCAACCAGGCCGCCTATTACGCCGGCGACGACGGCCGGGCCGAGGTCAACATGACCATCACCGATAGCCAGGGCCGGGCCCGGGAGCGGCGCTTCGTCATCCTCCGGCGGGACATCGAGGATGGCGGCCGCCAGTTGTTCTACGTCTATTTCGAGCGGCCCACCGATGTCCGGCGGATGGTCTTCATGGTCCACAAGCAGGTGGAAAAGGACGACGACCGCTGGCTCTATCTCCCCGACCTCGACCTGGTCAAACGGATCGCCGCCTCGGACAAGCGCACCAGCTTTGTCGGCTCGCACGCCTTTTACGAGGATGTTTCCGGCCGCAGCCCGGCCGAGGATCACCATGAACTGGTGGAGGAAACCGCCGAGCATTACGTCCTCAACAACATCCCCAAGGAGCCGGGGGCGGTGGAGTTTGCCAGCTACCGGATCTGGATCGATAAAAATAATTTCCTGCCGGTCAAGGCCGAATATATCGACAAGTCCGGCAAACCTTACCGGCTGGTAGAAGCGCTGGCGGTGGCGGATGTGCAGGGTTTTGCCACCGTCACCAAGTCGCGGGTAAAAGATTTGGCCGGGGGCGGCGAGACGGTGATGGAATTCGGCCAGGTCAGCTACAACCTGGGCCTGGATGAATCCCTGTTCACGGAACGTTACCTGCGGCGGCCGCCCAGGGAAATCAGGCGGTGAAATGATGGCCGGGCAAGTGCGCCATATCGCGGCGGCCGGGTTGGCCCTGCTGCTCGCCTTGGGGCCGGGGTCGGCAATGGCCGAGGGCATGGCGGAGTTGCGCCACTGGCTGGCCGACGAGCATGAGACTGATCTTTACGGTTTTATCGAGGCCAGGGGCGGCCTGCGCCTCGACCGCCGGGAAAACGAGCGGGACGGTTCGATCGGCGAAACCCGGCTCCAGCTTGATCTCGGCCGCCAGTTGGAGAGCGGCGGCCTCAAATTCAAGGCCGATCTGGTGGCCGACGGAGTGGAAGAGAATTTGCGGGCCGAACTGCGCGAGGCCCATTACAGCTTCACCCCTGCCGACAATATGGATGTCCGGGTGGGCCGCCAGGTGCTCACCTGGGGCACCGGCGATCTCCTTTTTATCAATGATGTTTTCGGCAAGGACTGGCAGTCCTTTTTCATCGGCCGCGACGACGAGTACCTCAAGCTCCCCTCGGACGCGGTGCGGGTCGGGCTTTTTCTCGATGTAGTCAACATCGACCTGGTCTATCAGCCCCTTTTCACCCCCTCCCGCTACATCGACGGCGCCCGCCTTTCTTACTGGCACGGCCCCCAAGGCCGGATCGCCGGCCGCGACCTGACCTTTCCCGACGATCAACGGCTCCGCTACTTCCGGGATCACGACCTGGCCCTGCGCCTGAGCCGCAACCTGGGCGGGATCGAGTACGCCCTCTACGGCTATCGCGGCTTCTGGAGCACCCCGGAAGGAATGGACCCGGCCGCGATGAAGCTGGTTTATCCCAAGCTCTCGGTGTACGGAGGCAGCGTCCGGGGCGCGCTGGCGGGCGGGATCAGCCATCTCGAATTCGGCTATTACGACTCCCGCGACGACCGGGCCGGCCACGACCCCAACCTCCGCAACAGCGAAATCCGCCTCCTGCTCGGCCACGAACGGGAACTGGCCCGCGACCTCACCGGCGGCCTCCAGTACTACCTGGAACACAAGCAGAAATACGGCAACTACCTGGCCGCCCTCCCGGCCGGCAGCCGGGCCGCCGACGAGGATCGCCACCTCCTCACCCTCCGCCTGACCAAACTGCTGATGCAGCAGAACCTGCGCCTCTCGTTTTTCGCCTACTGGTCGCCCTCGGACGAGGACGCCTTTCTGCGCCCCAAGGCCCACTACAAAATCACCGACCAGTGGGCCGCCGAAACCGGGGCCAACATCTTCCTCGGCCGCCACGACCACACCTTCTGGGGCCAGTTCGAAGACAACACCAACGCCTACCTCAGCCTCCGCCGTAGCTTCTGAGCGCGGGAAGGGGAGCCGGCCCGGGGCAACCGTTGTCCGACATGATTTCCGTAATTACCGCCAGATGAGATTTGCGCTTGACACCGCCAACCGCCCTTGCCATCATGCGACAGAGGCGCATATCACCCCCATCGGAATGATATGCAGGTCTGCCAAATTACTTGTTAGGTTCCACTGTTGGCTGCACTCAACGAATAGGAGAAAGCACGATGACCGATCCTTTGTCCCTGGAAACCATCCAATCTGAGTTCAGCGAGGAATACGAGGCATGGGTGCTGCAAGACACCAACTCGAAAAAGTACGTGACGATTCCGCACCCAAAATACCCTGGTCGGAATCCGATCCACTTCTTTATGAGCCGTGATGACGCCGAGGCAGTATTGCAAGAAATACTGGACGTCAATTGGGCGCTCAAAAACAGGAACGTCATCGCGACGAAGGTAAAACTCTTGCAAGCCTGCCGCAGCCTCGCAGCCGACAAGACACCGGGCAATGCTGATGGTTTTGTAGTCCACCCGCCAAACGAAGTTTATGAATTTCTCAGTCAGCAAAATCCGTAACCTAACTCGCAGCTCCAGAGGGACGCTCCGCCGGCAAGCCGGCTCCGCGCCCCTAAGCTAGCACGTTGAGGAAATAATGGGGCAAAAGGAAATTATTAATATTTTGCGTGATTACAAGCAAAAGAATGCGGAGCAATACGGCATTCTGGCTATCGGTGTTTTTGGCTCCGTTGCGCGGGATGAGTTAGCTGAAAACAGCGATGTGGATGTGGTAGTGCGTATAGCAAAGCCCGACCTTTTTTTGCTTGCCGGCCTTAAATATGAACTGGAGGAGAGGCTCCAGCGGTCGGTTGATATTGTTGCCTATCGGGAGAACATGAATCAATTCCTCAAGAAAAGGATTGATGGGGAGGCGGTATATGCCTGATAATGAGCTTGTCTTTGAGGTTTTGCGGCAAATTGAGGAAGCTGCTGATAAAATCGTTACCCGTTTTGCGGCGATTCGCCAAGTGTCAGATCTTACCGGCAGTCCTGCCGGGGTTGATAAGCTGGATGCCATTTGCATGATGCTGATCGTCATTGGGGAATCCTTGAAAAACCTGGATAAAATCACAAATGGGACGCTCCTGCCGCGGTATCCCGAAGTGGATTGGAAGAAAGCCAAGGGGATGCGAGATATTATCACCCATCATTATGCTGATATAAACGCCGAAGCAGTCTTTTATACTTGCCAGGATAAAATCCCCCAGCTTTTGGCAACGATTAAAAAAATACGCCGAGATCTGCGATAATGACCCTGTCCAATGTATCTCTGGAAGGCAGACTATCAGGTGAATACTATCTCAGGACAATCTGGCCACCTTAATCCGTGATGGTCCCCTATACTCCCCCATTAACGCGGGGGCGTTTTTTGAAAAAAGTGCCATCGGCGCCCTGACATAACACAAATCAGGGGCTATCCCCTGTGATTTTTCGTGCGATCTTTGAAAAAACAGCCCATTTCAGCTGACCATGGGCG
>DIKC01000062.1 GCA_002421565.1 Desulfobulbaceae bacterium UBA5628
ATCCGGGGCGGGCCGTTGTCGTTGCCCAGCCCCCGCCCGAGCCGCAGGGTCAGGCCGCCGCCCAGGTGGCTGTCCACATTGCCGAGGGCCAGACCGGCGTGGGGGATCAGGTCGCTTTCCGGGCCGAAATTGCCGGCGCCGAGCGGATGCCGCCATTGCCGGTCCCAAAAGAGATTAAGGGCCGGCTCGTTATGCAGTTGATGATCCCAGCCCGCCGGCCGGTGCGAATCGCTGACGTTTTGGTGCCACCAGTTTTGCACCTCCCGGCCCTGGGCCGCGGGGCCGACCACCCCCAGTTGCAGTTCAAAGGAGTCGATCATCCGGGGCTGGGCCCGCACCAGCCCGAGGCCCAGGTAAAGATAACCGGCGTAGGGCCGCTCTTCCGGCTGCAAGGCGGCGATGGTGATGTCCGCCGGGGTATAGATATTATGGCCCAGGGCAAGATTGGTCCGCCACGCTTCTCCCTGGTGGTCGCCGCCAAACCAGGGCAGCAGCTCCGCCACCCGGCTCAGCCGTTCATTCCCGATCACCCCGGAATAATAGGAAATACGGGTGCCGTGGGTAAAGTGACGATCCGTACCCCGCAAAACATCATTCTCCACCACCACCGTCAAAATCCCGGGATTGTCGGCCTCGGCCGCCAGACAGGCCGCGCCGCCCGGCAGCCAGGCCAGCGTAACCGCCAGAAGCAAGGCCGGAAGGAGATCGCGTTTGTTCGGCACGGCTATTATCCCCTTCCCTCGTTAAGCATCCATTCATAGGCGGGACGCACCGTTACCTCCGGTGGAGCCTCGGCGGGCGCGCCATCCCCGGTTAAGGTGAGCAGGAGCTTGCCGGCGCCGGGATGGAGGTGGCTGGCCTCCGTCAGCGCCCGCAACTCCCGCTTGGCGGTTTCAGGTTCGCCGGCGTCAAGGCAAACCTGGATCAGGTCCATACCGCCATCGGGATAACGGGCCAGGAAATCCACTTCATGGCCGGCCGGAGTCCGGACGTAAGTCACGGAGGCTCGCCGCCGTTCCAGTTCGATCAGCACCGCGCTCTCCAGGGCATGGCCGAGATTGCCGCGGCTGCTGCGTTCGAATACCGGGATCAGGCCCGTATCGATGGGGTAGGTTTTGCGGGGGGTTACCATCCGTTGCCGTTCCGAGGACGATTCCAGCCAGACCGTCCGCACCAGGAAGCAATCCTCAAGATGGGCGAGCAAGTGGTGAACGGTGTCCTTGGAGATGGCAATTCCCTGGCTTTTGAGCGCGGCGTAGAATTTTTCCACCGTAAAGGTCCCGGCCGCATTGCCCAGCAGGTGACGGACCAGCCAACGCAGACCGATGACATTGCTTACCCCGTGCCGCTCCACCACATCGCGGAGCATGGCCACGTCCACATAGTCCCGCAACAACTGACGGCGGGTGGCCATGTCCAGTCCCTGGGCTTCGGGAAAACCGCCGACCGCCAGCCAATCTAAAAAGGCCCGCTCGGTCCTGGCCCGTTCCGCCCCGGTAAGAAAAGCGGGATCAGAGGGGATTGCCAGCCCCTGATGGAGCAGCGCCTCGGCAAAACTGAACGGATAAAGCGGCACCTCCCAGGCCCGCCCTCGAAGAGCGGTGGCGATTTCCCGCGACAGCAGCGCCGCCGAAGAGCCGGTCAAAATTATCTCGCACCCTCCGGTATCCAGGAGCCGCCGGATAAATTGCTCCCAGCCGGGAACAAGCTGAATCTCATCAAAGCACCAGAGAGTTTTACCCGGCCCTTGAAGTTCAGGGGTTCGGCGGGCAAATTCATCAAGAAGAAAACCGAGATGGGCACCTTTCAGACCGGCCAGGCGCTCGTCTTCAAAATTCAGATAGGGCAGTTGGGCGCGAGGTGTCCCTCTTTCCAGGCTCTCCCGGCGCAACTGGTGCAGAAAGGTGGTCTTGCCGGCCCGCCGCATCCCGACCACGGCGGTGGCCTTGCCGGACAGGCCGGTAAGGCCATGCACCCGGCGCGGGGTCAGTTCAGGCAACGCCGCAACCAGCGATTCCGCCAGTTTTTCCGTCAGGGCCTCTTTCAGTGGCAATGGCAGGAGTGTGGGCATGGCCGCTTATCTCCTTTTTATAAGGCGAAACTACATAATATTTATCCTTTGTAAGGGGAGAATATAGGGAATCCAGTGATAAGTCAAGTAGTGGAAATCGGGTAAGGGGGAGGTTCTCCCTCCCCCTTACCCGATTGGCCAGCACTTTCCGCAAGCAGTGCTTCGACATAGTCTTTTTGCCGGAGAAACTCTTCTTGTGAAATGAGCTGGCGGTAGTTCTCACGGAGAAAGTGAACTGGATCGGAATCGCTGCGTCGTCGGTTGCAGACGTCACACGCAGCAACGAGGTTGCGCTTCCGATTCGTCCCACCTTTCGCGACTGGCACGAGATGGTCGAGGACGAAATTCTCTTCAGTGAGTGCAGTAGTGCAGTAAACGCAGGCGTGGCGGTCACGCGCCAGAACGACCAAGCGGCGTCCTTGGTCTGTGTAGTAATCCCGCTCATCCTTCGTCAGCGGTTCGACTCGCGCCTCTCGCTCTTCTTGATCTATGAGTTCCCGGCATGCGGGGATGTCGCTTGGCAGATGCACGGATATTTCGTTCGCGTTCCCGCGCTGCCGGTTGACGGCGATGCACTTGTGCTCGAACAGGTCTGGAAGCCTGCGCTTGACCGTGGTGTGGTTGTCGATGATGTTGCCTTGCTCGGAGCGAATGAACGAACCAACCCGAGCCCACGGGACAATGATTTCGCCCTTGCCCGTCTCGAACCACGAGAGGTGAAAGAGGACCTGGTAGACAACAAGGGCTTTGTCCTTCACGACACGCGAAAGATACCGTGTTACGAACGCCGACTCCTGAACGTAGCGCTCAAGCGAAATGCGGTCAGGAAGAGGCTCAATAGTGCCTTTCAGGATGTCGTTTATGTATGCCATCTGCTCGGTTCTCGGTGATTCTCGTGCTGGCTAACCGGGCCGGATGAGCAGCGCGCGTTATGCGCCTGTTCAATCGCCTTGTTGCCCCTGACCTTGGCGCTGGTACAGACCTTTTGTGGGTGTAGCGCGCTGGTTAGCCGGCCCGGTTGCCCCGCGCCAGCGGGGCAACGAGTGATTATACAGACCTGCATATCATGTCGAAAATCATGATAGCCGAAAAGATGGCAGCATGAATTCAGTTGGCGGAGCCTGCCGCCCTCAGTCATCCCCGTCCGACAAAAAGCGTATTTTCCGAATCCTAGCGGATATGACACGCAGCGTCAAGGGCAATGCTCATTCAATGACGCCGCCCCGGTCGGTGGTGGAGTGGCCGGTTTGGTTTCCTGGTGGTGAAGGCGGACAAGAGAAAAAGAAAAAGGCCCGATTTCTCGGGCCTTTCAGGACTGCACCGGACGTTGCCGGATTATGCGCTGGTGGCGATGCAGGGACTTGAACCCCGGACACTGCGGATATGAGCCGCATGCTCTGACCAACTGAGCTACATCGCCGTTGGGAAAGACGGCTCTATATGGTAAATTTCGCCGCTTTTGTCAACCCCAAACCGTTGCAACGGTAGCCGGCAAGGGGGGAATAAAAAAAGGGAAGAAGGCCAAAACCCTCTTCCCTTTTGGATGAGCTTGCCGGTGGCGGATTTACCGCCGGGCGATTAAACGCAGCCGGTCGGCTTCGGCAGGCCGGCCATCTTGCAGGCTCCCTTGCCGGGGCCTGAGGGGAACAGCTCGTAAATCCGCTTGAGCGGGAAGCCGGTGGTCTTGGAAAGAATCCGAACCATGGGCGCGATGCCGTTCTTCTTGAAGTACTCCTGGAGGGTGTCGATAACCTTCTGATGCTCGTCGGTCAGGCCGTCGATTCCTTCGATGCCTTTTACGTAGTCAACCCAATCCTGGTTCCACTCTTCCATCCCCTTGGTCAGGAAGCCGTCCTCATCCACGTTGAAAGTTTTTCCGTTATGCTCGATCGTGGCCATCTTTTTCCTCCTTGGCTAAAAGTTTGATCTATATAGAAAACGCCGTTTGCCTACCGATTCAGGATGTCGTTACTTACTATATGACTTTTGCTTTGTCAAGCCGGGAACCGCTTTTTTTCCGCGCCTACGGCCGCCTGGCCGACAACGCCCCTTCTTGTGGTTAACCCTTGGAAATTACTGTATCTTTTAGCCAATGGCGATCATCGGGCCGGGGATAATCAAGGATATAATGCAGCCCCCGCGATTCCTTGCGGCTGAGAGCGCAGCGCACGATCAGTTCCGCCACCAGGGCGATGTTGCGCAATTCCACCATGTTGGGGGTGAGCAGGTACTCCTGGTAGTGCCGCCGGATTTCCTCCCGGATCACCGCCAGTTGCTCCTCCACCAGGCGCAGCCGTTTTTCCCGCCGGACGATCCCGACGTAGTTCCACATCAGGCGGCGAATCTGGTCCCAGTTGTGGCTGATCAG
>DIKC01000176.1 GCA_002421565.1 Desulfobulbaceae bacterium UBA5628
ACATGATCTACGAGCAGGCCAACACCGTTTTGCGGCCCTACGGGATCGAACTGGTGGACGTGATGCTGAAACGGGTCAACTACATCGACACCGTCCAGAAGCGGGTCTTTGACCGGATGATTTCGGAACGGAAAAGGATCGCCGCCGAACTGCGCTCCTTGGGCGAGGGGGAAAAGGCGGAAATTCTCGGCAAGATGGAGCGGGAATTGCTGGATGTTCGTTCGGGCGCCGCCCGCGAAGCCCTGGAGATCAAAGGCAAGGCCGACGCCGAGGCGGCCGGGATCTACGCCAATGCCTACAACCGGGACCCGGAATTCTACGCCTTCTACAAAACCCTGGAGACCTACGCCGCCACCCTGGGCAGCAACACCCGCCTGGTTTTGTCGTCGGACTCGCCGCTTTACCGCTACCTGGAACAGCTCAAGTAAGGCGCAGGGCCGCGATCCAATCGGCGGTTTCGCGGCAGATATCGGGGGCGGCGGTAAGGGCGGTGACCACTGCCGGCCGCCGCACCCCCAAGGACTTGAGCAGGGGCAGATGTTCCTTCTTGATTCCGCCCATCACCGTGAAGGGCAACTTGCTTAAAGCGGAGAGACGGGGGATCGCCTCCGGCCCCAGCGCCTCCCGCGCCTCTTTTTTGGTGGCGGTGGCAAAGATCGGGCCGATGTTGTAATAGGAGGCCCCCCGCAACTCGGCGGTTCCCACCTCTTCCTCATCATGACAGGAAACCCCGATCAGCAGGTCAGGGGCGAAACTCCTTACCGTCCCGGCCGGCAGGTCGTCGTTGCCGAGATGGACCCCGTCGGCCCCGCTGAGCAGGGCAATATCCAGGCGGTCGTTGACGATGAACAAAGCCCCGGCCCGTTTGGTCGCCCGCCGGAAGGCCTGCGCCTTTTCCAGCAAGGCCCGGCCGGATGACTCCTTGTCCCGCAACTGGACAATGCGGGCGCCGCCGGCCAGCACCTCCTCCAGCCATTCGAGATCGCCGCGGCCGGCCGCGAAGCGCTCGCCGGAAACCGGATAGATGGTCACTTCCTCGATGAATTTGGCCAATCGTTGCTGATAGATGTCCATGTCCTCCATCACCTTCCGGCTTTGCCCTTGAAGAGCGGGTAATTTTTCTTTATAGTAGCCGATCGGTTTCGGGTTTGCATCCCTGCTTTCTCGATCCGGCCGTCCCCGGCCTTCTCCCCCGGACAAAAAGGTGCCCCATGACTCATCATTACACCACCGGCGAAACCGCCGAACTGAAAATCAACGGCCAGACCTATACCCTGCCCGTAGTACTCGGCACCGAAGGCGAAAAAGCGATTGATATCCGCGGCCTGCGGGCCGAAAGCGGCTACATCACCCTGGACAGCGGCTACGCTAACACCGGCTCCTGCACCAGCAGCATCACCTATCTCGACGGCGAAAAGGGAATTTTGAGCTATCGCGGCTACGCCATTGAGGATCTGGCGGAAAACTGCACCTTTGTCGAGGTCGCCTACCTGCTCGATCACGGCACCCTGCCCACCCGCGACGAACTGGCCGGCTTCAGCCAAATGCTCAACAAGTACGCCATGATCCACGAGGACATGATCCGTTTCTTCGACAGCTACCCGCCAAACAGCCCGCCGATGGCGATTCTCTCCTCGATGGTCAACTCGCTGTGCAGCTTTTACCAGGAGATGACCGAGAACCCCCTGGAAAACATCGACAAGATGTCGGCCCGGCTGATCTCCAAGGTGCGGACCATCGCCGCCTTTTCCTACAAGAAGTCCAAAGGCCAGCCCCTGGTTTATCCCCGCCACGATCTTTCCTACTGCGCCAATTTTCTCAACATGATGTTCGATTCGCCGGTGGCGCCTTATGAGATCAACCCGACGGTGGTGGCGGCATTGAACAAACTCCTGATCCTCCACGGCGACCATGAGCAGAACTGCTCCACCTCGACGGTGCGGATGGTGGGCAGCGCCAGGGTCAATCTCTACGCCTCGATTTCGGCCGGAATCAGCGCCTTGTGGGGGCCACTCCACGGCGGCGCCAACCAGGCGGTGATGGAGATGCTGCAAACGATTCACGAGGAAGGCGGCGACTACCGCAAATTCGTGGAACGGGCCAAGGACCGCAACGACCCCTTCCGGCTGGTGGGCTTCGGTCATCGGGTGTACAAAACCTACGATCCCCGCTGCCGGATCATCAAAAAGGCCTGCGACGAGGTGCTGGCGGAACTGAACTACTCCGACCCCCTGCTGGATATCGCCAAGGAACTGGAAGAGGCGGCCCTCCGGGACGATTACTTTGTCGAGCGCCACCTCTATCCCAACGTCGATTTTTACAGCGGCATCATCTACCGGGCGATCGGCATTCCCACCGACATGTTCACGGTAATGTTCGCCTTAGGCCGCCTGCCCGGCTGGATCGCCCACTGGAAGGAAATGTGGGACGACCCGGACTGGCGGATCAGCCGCCCCCGCCAAATCTACACCGGCGCCCTGAGCCGCCCCTTCGTCCCGATGGACGAACGGTAGTCCTTGGTGGCAATGCCTTTGGCGCCCATTTGACATGTACACCGTAAAAATGTACACTAAAGTCAACGCCAGGCCACGGGATGAAACGCAAGTTCAGGGGATAACATGCAGAAAGTAAACATCAAGGAAGCCCGCCGTAACATCAGCCGACTGATGAACGAAGTGCTGGCCGGCGAGGAAGTGATCATATTCCGGCGGGACAAACCGGTCGCCCGCCTGCAACAGGTCGCCGATCAGGAAAGCGAACCACTGCGTTTTCCCGACCACGGGGACCTTCGGCGCAGGCTGCCGCCGCAGAAACGAAGCAGCGCCGCCCTGCTCAGAGAAATGCGGGATGAGCGGGGATAAGGTCTATCTCGACACCAGCGCCCTGCTCCCTTACTATCGCAAGGAAGCGGCCAGCCAAAGGGTACAGGCATTTCTGGATACGCTGCGGCCGCCGGTTCTGCTGAGCGATCTGACCAGAGTGGAGGTCGCTTCCGCCATCGCCCGCTGGGTGCGGATGGAAGAAATCACCGAGCCCCAGGCCGCCCTGCTGGAAAACACCTTTGCCCAGGATGCCGGCGCCGGACTGTTCCTGCTCCGCCCTGTGACCACGTCCCACTACCAGCAGGCGGAAAAATGGCTCTCCGCCCGCAAAACCCCGCTCAGAACCATCGACGCCCTGCATGTTGCCTGCTGCTGGTCCCTGCGGGCCAGGCTGGTAACCTGCGACAGCATCATGCACCAAGCCGCCATAACCCTCGGCCTGGAAAGCCTGCTCCTCTCGCCTGATGATGCAAAATAAAGGAATGCCCCCAGAGGTAGCCTACACCACCCCGCACATCGCCTCGAAATTGTTGCACTCCCGGCGGTTGACGAAGGGGCATGATTCCTTGAGGAACCACTGCCGCTTGGGACACCAGTAACGGTCCTTGAAGGGTTCGTTGCAGCCGTTGGCTGAAAGCTGGGGCCGGCTTTTCTCGCCGGCGGTCACGGTTCGTCCGTTGATGCTGAATTGCCAGATTGTCATAATCCACCTCCTGGACATGCCGCCCTTAACCTTCATATCGGCAGGGCGGCAAACCGCGATAAGCACTTGTTGACGAACGCCGGAACCTGTGTTAGTTACTGATACCTTGTAAAAAACAGCCAGCCGGTCTGTGTTCGCCCGCCCTTGGGAGCGAATAACGGGGCGGCCTATTTTTTAGGAGCGGGGTTTTCAGTATGCGTACCGACATCGTGCACATCGGGGCCGGAGAGTTGACCTATGAAATCCGGAATATCGTCAACGTAGGGGAAAAACTCCAGAAAATGGGGGTTCGCACCTACTGGGAGAACATCGGCGATCCCATCGCCAAGGGCGAGCAAATCCCCCGCTGGATGAAGGAAGTGGTGGCGCAATACGCGATGGACAACGCCGCCTACGGCTACTGCCCGACCCGCGGAATGCTGGCCACCCGGGAGTTTCTCGCCGCCGACGTCAACCGCCGGGGCGGGGTGCAAATCGGCCCCGACGACATCATCTTCTTCAACGGCCTGGGAGATGCGATCAGCAAGGTTTACGGCCTGCTGCGTCGCACCGCCCGGGTGGTGATGCCCTCCCCCAGCTACACCACCCACTCCTC
>DIKC01000019.1 GCA_002421565.1 Desulfobulbaceae bacterium UBA5628
TCCCGGGCTTCAAATCGTTTGATTCGCATGGTTGCTCCTCGGTGTTCCCGTCACTCGCCGCATGATTCCGGCTCTCGGGGGGAAGGGGAAAAGCGGCCGTCCTCCGGTGGGATCGCCGGTTTCGCTTCGTTTTTTTCCGTGACTTCCGTCTTCGCCACCACCCCTGCCGGTCCGCTGGAAAAAACATCCCCGGGCCGCTGCCAGCCCGGTTCCCGGTGGCGTTATCTCCTGGGGTTGAGTTCGACTGTTCCCAGGGATTGCAGCTTTATGTGGGTAGTCAACTCACTGTGGGAAAGGACCATGACCTGGGGCAGGAACCTTTCCAGCAACCGCCGGAAATGGCGGCGTATAACGGGCGAGCAGATGATGATGGGCTGATGGCCCTCTGCAGAAACCTTTTCCACCAGCTCCTGGGTGGAGGCGAGGATGCGCTGGGCCAGGTTGGGTTCCAGGTTCAGGAAGGAACCCTGTTCGCTCTTCTGCAGCGATTCCCGCACCATGTCCTCGATCTGGGTGGAGAGGGTCAGCACGGACAGGGTGCCCTGTTCGTCGGTGTGGGCGCTGACAATGGAGCGCGCCAGCTTCTGGCGCACGTATTCGGTGAGGATATCCGGATCCTTGCCCATTGGGGCATAGTCGGCCAGGGTTTCGCAGATGGTCAGCAGGTCGCGCAGCGACACCCGCTCCCTGAGCAGATTTTGCAGGACCTTCTGCACCGCGCCCAGGGTGAGCAGGCCGGGCACCAGCTCCTCCACCACCTTGGGATGGGTCTTGGCCAGGTTGTCCACCAACCGCTGGGTATCCTGGCGGCCGAGCAGCTCGTCGGCGTGGTTGCGGAGGATTTCGGTGAGGTGGGTGGCGATCACGGTGGAGGGGTCGACCACCGTGTAGCCGGCCACCTGGGCCTCGTCCTTTTTCTCGTCGGTGATCCAGAGGGCGGGCAACTGGAAGGCCGGCTCGGTGGTGGGAATCCCGTCGATTTCCCGTTTGGCGGCCCCGGAATCCATGGCCATCAGGTGGCCCATCATCACCTCGCCCCGGGCGATTTCCACCCCTTTCAGGTGGAGGGCGTATTCGTCGGGCTTGAGTTGGAGGTTGTCCCGGACATGGAGCGGCGGAATCAGCATCCCCATGTCGGTGGCGAACTGACGACGAATGGCCCGGATTCGCTCGAGCAAATCGCCGGCCTGGGTTTCATCCACCAGGGGAATGAGCCCATAACCAACCTCCAGTTCCAGGGCATCCAAGGGCAGGAGCGCCTCCACCGCTTCCGGTGAGCCGGGCGGCGTTGCCTCCGCCTTTTTTTGTTTTTCCTCTTCCTCTTTCTTGCTTTCCGCCTCGCCGGCGGTGTGCTGGAAGGCAAGCCAGGCTACCCCTCCCATGATCGCACCCAGCATCAGGAAGGGCAGGGTGGGCAGGCCCGGCACCAGTCCCATCATGATCAGAATGGCGGAAGTAACCGCCAGGGCCTGGGGTTGCATCCCGAACTGTTTGGAAAACTCCATCCCCATGCTTTGATCCGAGGCGGCCCGGCTGACGATGATACCGGCCGAGGTGGAGATGACCAGGGCCGGAATCTGGGAGACCAGGCCGTCGCCGATGGTGAGCAAGGTATAGGTGGTGGCGGCCTTGCCGATTGCCATGTTGTTCATCAGCACCCCGATCAGCAGGCCGCCGATGATGTTGATTGCCATGATCACCAGACTGGCCACCGCCTCGCCCCGGACGAATTTGGAAGCACCATCCATGGCCCCGTAGAATTCCGATTGCTGGGAGATTTCCTTGCGCCGGGTCTTGGCCTCCTGTTCGTTGATCAGGCCGGCGTTGAGATCGGCGTCGATCGCCATCTGCTTGCCNNCGTCCAGGGTGAAGCGGGCCGCCACTTCCGCGATTCGGCCGGAGCCCTTGGTGATGACGATGAAGTTGATCAACACCATGATCAGGAAGATAATCATCCCGACCGCAAAGTTGCCGCCCACCACGAAATTGCCGAAGGACTGGATCACCTGCCCCACCGCCCCTTCACCCTTGTGGCCGTGGAGGAGAATCAGGCGGGTGGAGGCGATGTTCAGCGACAGCCGGAAAAGGGTGGTGATCAGGAGGGCGGCCGGGAAGGAGGAAAAATGGAGCGGGTTGGTGTTGTACATCGAGATCAGGAGGATCACCAGGCCCACGGTCAGATTCAGCGACAGGAGCAGGTCGAGGGCGATGGTCGGCAGGGGCAGGATCATTACCATCAGGATGCCCACCACCCCGATCGCCACTACCAGGCTGGAGGTCTCCATGTTGATCGCCGCAAGGCCGGTTGCCGCTGTTTTTTCGTCCGCCATTGTTTAGATCCCGCTATGCCGCGTTTTTCTTCTTTTTGCTGCCATAGACATAGGCCAGCACCTCGGCCACTGCCTGGAAGAGATTTTCCGGGATGCTTTCATTGAGTCCCACCGCCTTGTAAAGGGCCTGGGCCAAGGGTTTGTCCTCCACCAGGGGGACACCGTGTTCCTTGGCGATCTCCTTGATCCGCTGGGCGATAACCCCGGCCCCCTTGGCCAGCACCGTCGGAGCGCCCATGCTCATGACATCGTATTTAAGGGCGATCGCGAGATGGGTGGGGTTGGTGATCACCACGTCGGCCTTGGGCACCTCGGCCATCATCCGCTTGCGGGCCATCTCCATCTGGATCGAGCGAATCCGGCCCTTGACGTGGGGGTCGCCTTCGCTCTGCTTGGCCTCGTCCTTGAGTTCCTGCTTGGTCATCTTCATCTTTTCGGTGAACTGCCAGCGCTGGAAGGCGTAGTCGGCGGCCGCCAGCAAGGCGATAATCATCGCGCATTTGAGAAAGATCCAGTAGGAGACATCGGCGATGAAAAGCAGGATCGCCACCGGCTCCTTGTCGATCAGGGGGAGAATTTCCGGCAGGGCGTCCCGCACCTCACTGTATGCGATATAGCCGATGATCCCCAGTTTGGCGAAGGATTTGATCATGTTGGCCACGGCCTGCTTGGAAAAGAGGCGGGCAAAGCCTTTGAGGGGATCTATCTTGTCAAATTTGGGGGTGATCTTTTCGGTGGAGAAAAGCACTCCCACCTGGGCGTAATTGGCGATCAGGGCGACCAGGAAAACCACGGCCATCAGCGGCCCCAGCACCTCCAGCATGGCCAGCATGCTCTCCCGGGAAAGAGCGGTCATGCTGCCGGGCTGGATGGTGATGGTGTCCAGGTTGCCGAGATAATGGCGGACAATGGCGCCGATGCGTTCCAGCATATAGCCGCTCAGGACAAAAAGGGTGAGCAGGCCGGCAAAAAGAACGGCGGCCGAGGGCACCTCCATGCTCTTGGCCACGTCCCCCTTCTTGCGCGCTTCCTGCAAACGCCGTGAGGTCGGGTCCTCGGTTTTTTCCTGGCCGGAGCCCTCTTCCGCCATCCCGGTTTATCCTCCCACTCCCATGCCGGCCCCTAAACGGGGGAGCAAGCGGCCCAGCATGTCGAAGTTGGCGATCATCAAGGGTACGAAATAACCCATCATCAGGCCGGCGAAAACCAGGCCGATGGCGATGTTGAGCGGCATCCCCACGATCAGGATCGGAATCTGGGGTACGGTCTTGGCGATGATTCCCATGGCCACGTGGGAGAAAAAGAGGGCCGCCCCGGCCGGGGCCATGATTTTGATCGCCAGGATGAACATCCGGGTAGCGCCCTCCATGATCCCGTTAAAGGTGGCCTGGCTCAGGTGCATTTGCCCCGGCCCCACCCAGGCGTAGCTCTCCACCAAGGCCTTGAAAAAAATATGGTGGCCGTTGATGGTGAGAAAGGTGAGGATGGCGGCGATGTTCCACAGCATCCCCACCGGCGAGACCTGATTGCCGAACAGGGGGTCCATCACCCCGGCCATCCCCATCCCCATCTGCACCCCCACCACCTGGCCGGCGGTCTCCACCGCCGCAAAGACAAAGCGGGTAAAGAGGGAGAGAATGGCGGCAAAGATAATCTCGCGGAGGACAAAGATCAAGAACCCTAGAGGGGCGGCGGGGAGATCGGCGATGGTGACCGGCACCATCGGCATGATCGCCAGCGAGGTCGTCAGGGCTATGAGAATCTTGATCTGGGCCGGCACGCTCTTGGAGCCGATTACCGGCATCAGGAAGAGGAGCGGCGCGACCCGAACCAAGACCACCAGAATCCGCATCAGGTGATCAAGGGTCCAGTTGAGGAGGGTGGCGTCCACCATTACCGTTTCTCCGCCTTATCTGATCAGCAGCGGGATGCTGGTGATCAGATCGTGGGTGTATTCCACCATCATGGTGATCATCCAGGAGGCGAGAAAGAGTACCGTCAGCATCACCGCGAATATTTTAGGAACAAAGGTCAGGGTCATTTCCTGGATCTGGGTGATCGCCTGAAAAAGGGCGATCACCAGCCCCACCGCCATCCCGACCATCAGGATCGGGCCGCTGAGCAGCATGGTGATCTTGACCGCGTTCTGACTCAGGGCAATGACATCGGCTGGGGTCATGTTTTATACTCCAAAGCTTCTTACCAGGGAGCCGACCACCAGGTACCAGCCATCCACCAGCACGAAAAGGAGCAGCTTGAAGGGCAGGGAAATCATGACCGGCGGCAGCATCATCATCCCCATGGAGAGCAGCACGCTGGCCACTACCATGTCGATGATCAGAAAGGGCAGAAAGAGGACAAAGCCGATGGTAAAGGCGGTTTTGAGTTCACTGATCATGAAGGCCGGAATCAGGACCACGGTGGAGACCTCTTCCTTGTTCTGGGGCTTGGGGGTTTTGGCCAGCCCCAGAAAGAGTTCCAGGTCTTTTTCCCGGGTCTGTTTGAACATGAATTCCCGGATCGGTTTGCTGGCGTTTTCCAGGGCCTGGGGGGCGGAAATTTGTTCGGCCATGTAGGGTTTGACCGCCTCATCGTTGACCCGGACAAAAACCGGGGCCATGATGAAGAGGGTGAGAAAAAGGGCCAGCCCGATCAAGACCTGGGCCGGCGGCATCTGCTGGGTGCCGATCGCGTTTCTGAGAAAGGAAAAGACGATCACCAGGCGGGTGAAACAGGTCATCATCAGGAGAATGGCCGGGGCCATGGACAGAACCGTGAACAGGAGGAGGATTTCCACCAGCACCGAAACCTGCTGGGGGGTGGTCGCCTCGGTCAGGCCGATCTGAAGGGTCGGTAGCGGCACCGCGGCAACGGGCGTGGCGATCAGCAGCAGGAGCACAAGTGAGCCAAGGGCCAGGGCGGCAGGCCGGCACAGGCGAGCAAGGGCGGTGGGCAAGGCCATGATCGAAGTATATCTCATTGTCGTTTGATGGTTCCGGCCAGGATCCCGGCAAAGGTGGCGGCTTGGCCGTCGGCCCGCTTGCCGGTTGCCTGGCGGCGTTTGATTTCCTCGGCCGGCAGGCTGGTCAGCAAGGTAATTTGCTGGTCGGTGATCCCCAGCAGCAGGTATTCTCCGGCCGCCTCCACCACCGCCAGGGATTTGCGGGGGCCGAGGATTCTGCTTTCCAGCACCCGCACCAGGCCGCCGCTCTGGCGGCCGACCGTGCCCAGGCCCAGCTTGCGCAGCGCGAGCATCAGCAGTACCAGCAGGCCGATGATCAGGAGCAGGGCGCCGCCGGCCTTGAGCATGGTGATGGCCAGGGAAAAGGAGTCCGGCCCGGTGGCTTCCATAGGTTTCTCCCCGGCTCAGGCGATATTTTTAATCCGGTCGGCCTGGCTGATGATTTCCGTGATCCTGATTCCGAAGCGCTCGTTGACCACCACCACCTCGCCCTTGCCCATCAGCTTCCGGTTGACGTAGATCTCCACCGGCGAGCCGGCGGCCTTGTCCAGTTCCACCACCGAACCCTGAGTAAGTTGCAGCATCTTGTTGATGATCATATTGGTGCGGCCCAGCTCCACCGAAACTTCCAGGGGTACGTCGAGGAGGAAGTCCAGGTTCTGGCTGCCGGTGGACTGGCCGCCGCCGCCGCCGCCGCCGGAGAGTTCTTCGAAACTCGGCGCCTGGGCGCCGCTGTTGTCCTGTTCCGAGAGGGCTGCCGCCCAATCGTCGCCGCCGTTGCCGGCAGCAGTTTTTTCATCGGCCATGGTGCAATCTCCTTGTCACGGATTTTTAATCCTTTTCCTGATCCAGGACTTTTTTCTTGATCAGCACGGCGTTGTTGCCCCGGTGGATACCGGGAGTGGCCATGTATTTGCGGACTCCGGAAATAAAGACCGGCAGTTGTTCGTCGGCCCGCCGTTCCAGTTGAATGGTGTCGCCCACCGCCAGTTCGATGATGTCGCCGGCCGGCACCGTGGCCCGGCCCAGCTCCACCTTGATCTCCACCGGCACGTTTTTAATGTTTTCGGTGATGGTGCGGCGGATAGAGATATCTTCCTCGCTCTGCTCCCGCTGGAAGGTGGTGAGCAGCTTGCCCTTGACCGATTCCAGGTTGGCCAGGGGGATGCAGGTGGTGATGCTGCCCACCGCCCGATCCATGTCCACATCGAAGCGGGTGATCACCACCACGTCCTCGGGCTGGCAGATCTTGGCAAACTGGGGATTGATTTCGCTGCGGACATACTGCACCTTGAGGGGCTGCAGCGAATACCATGCCTTTTCCAAGTCGGTGAGCAACAGGTTGACCACCCGCCGGATCAGACGCTGCTCAATGGCGGTGAAGTCGCGGCCCTCGACCCGGATATTGCGGGCTCCGGTGCCGCCCAGGAAGCTCTCCACCAGGGTGAAGACCAGGCGGGGTTCGAGGACGATCAAGGCATGGCCGCGGAAGGGGGCCATCTTAAAAATCTGGAGGCTGCTGGGCACCGGCAGGGTGCGGACAAAGGCGCCGAAGCGCTCCAGCTCCATGGGGGCCGAGGTGAGGTCGAGAATCCGGCGGAGGGTGGTGGAAAGCGAGGTTCGCACCGCCCGCATGAAGGCGTCGTTGATCGCGTCCATGGCCGGCATTTTGACCTGGACGATCCGCTGCTGACGGGTGAAGTCGTAGGCGGTATAGCCGAGGGCCTCGGCATCGATCGGCTCTTCCGGCTCCTCGATTTCACCGCCCGAAATCCCCTTTAATAGGGCATCGACCTCGTCCTGGCTGAGTATCTGTTCCAT
>DIKC01000001.1:0-6516 GCA_002421565.1 Desulfobulbaceae bacterium UBA5628
CTTTCTCGATGAAATCGGCGATCTTTCCCTGGATTTACAGGTCAAACTGCTGCGGGTCTTGCAGGAAAAGGAATTTCAGCGCCTGGGCGGCAACCGCACCATCAAGGCGGACGTGCGGATCATCGCCGCCACCAACCACGATCTCGCCGCCAAGGTGGATGATGGCTCCTTCCGGGAAGACCTCTACTACCGGCTCAATGTCTTTCCCATCCACCTGCCGCCGCTCCGTGACCGGCGCGAGGACATCCCGCTCCTGGCCGAACATTTCCTCGCTACCCGCCATCCCGGCAGCCGCCTCACCGACGAGGCCCTGGGCCTGCTTCTGGCCCACTCTTGGCCGGGCAATGTCCGGGAACTATTCAACGTCCTGGAACGGGCCGCGATCATGGCCGCCGACCAGGTCATCCACCCAGAACACCTGCCGCCGGCAATCACCGTCGGCCTGGCCCGCCATCTCCAAACCCTTCCCGCCCTGCCGGAAGAAGCCGATCTGGACCAGAAACTGGCCCGCCTGGAACAGGCCCTGATCGTCGAGGCCCTCCGCCAGAGCAACGGAGTCCAGGCCAAGGCGGCCCAACTGCTGGGAATCAAACCCCGCAGCCTCTGGCACCGGATCAAGAAATACGACATCGACCCCCGCCAGGGATAAGTCGCATTTTCTTGCTTTACATCGACAACCGCCTTAGCTAAACTTAGACATAATCCGCTACAAATACCATACGGAGGAACAACGGATGCAGGCGATCAATATGTTCCAGGCTAAAAGTTCCCTTTCCAAACTGGTGGCCACCCTGGAAAGCGGCAAGGAAGAAGAAATCATCATCTCCCGGCATGGCAAGGCGGTGGCCAGACTGACCGCTTTCAGCCGACAACCAACCGGCAAAAGAATCGGGATCGCCAAGGGCAAAATCACCATTCCCGATGACATTGACGCCGACAACCAAGTGATTGCCGGGATGTTTGCCGGTAAGGAAAAATGAGACTGCTCCTTGATACCCATGTGGCTTTGTGGGCGATTGCCGACAGCCCCCGTTTGTCTCCCGATGCCCGGGAACACATCCTGGCCGCCGGCAACGAAATATATGTAAGCTCCGCCACGATCTGGGAAATCGCGATCAAACACGCTCTGGGCCGGGAGCGAATGCCCATCTCCGCCGAACAAGCCGCGAACTATTTCAGCCAAGCCGGATATATCTCCTTGCCGGTTACCAGCGAACACGCGGTACAGGTGGCCTCCCTGCCCGCCCTCCATGCCGACCCTTTTGATCGAATCCTGGTGGCCCAGGCGATTTGCGAGCCACTCCATCTGTTAACCCATGACCAAATCCTTCCCTCCTACAGTAGCCTGATCATTCTTTGTTAGCGATTGGAGCCGTACCCTTCAACCACCATCTTAAGCAGCTTCGGAGGCGACCATGAAAAAGAATCCCCATATCGGCAGCGACTTTGACGATTTCCTGGCCGAGGAAGCCATGCTGGAAGAAGCAACGACGGTGGCAGGCTATCAAGCGCGTTATCGCTTGGCAGATCGAGGAAGCAATGAAGGCGCAAAAATTGACCAAAACCGCGATGGCGAAAAAAATGCGCACCAGCCGGGCAGCCCTCAACCGGCTGCTGGACGCGCACGATACCAGCTTGACCCTCACCACCCTTGCCAGCGCCACCGCCGCGCTCGGCAAAAAACTGCGCCTTGAGATGGAAGCAGCTTAAACCAAGAGGGTAACCCCGATGTCACAGCTACATATTTATGTTCCGAAAGAAATTGACGAGCAACTCCGTAAGCGAGCCAGACAGGCGAATTTACCTCTTTCCCGTTTTCTGGCCGACTTGGTGAAACAGGAGGTCGACCGCTCGTCGCAATGGCCGAAAAGATATTTCGAACGGGTTTTCGGCCGCTGGGAAGGCGAACCATTGCAGCGGGAGCCGCAAGGCAGCTACGAACAACGGGCCACGCTAACCTGACATGTATCTGCTCGACACCAATATCTGTATCCATTTGTTCAACGAGACCGAGGCCTGCCGATCGGCCCCAACGATCTGATGATAGCGGCAATCTCCCGCTTCCATCAGGCGATTCTGGCAACCAACAATACCGCCGAATTTCGCCGGGGGCCGCCGGCCTGCAATTTGAAGATTGGCTGACAACTTGAAATTCCTGCTTGTGGTGTTGGATTTTCAATGTGCATTGCCCTGAAGTGATTGAGGCTCTACCTGAATGTGATACAAGCCGATCCCGTATTTCGCCGTCAACGGACTGCACGGATTGTTGACGCTTACGCCAAACTCTCCAAAAAATGATGCTTCCGTTGCTCTCAGGCCGACGACCGTGAAGAGCGGAACACGACGGTTCCGCTACCCGCCAAAGTCGTAAACCCGCGCCATCAGCGAAAAGATCAACAATAGTTCATCGCTTTTGCAATTTAATTGACCGATTCCTCCCCACTGGCACAACGATTGCAATCGTTACAGGGCAAAGACAAGGGCGATTCAGTCGCCACCCCAATCCCTAAACCAGAAGGAGCAAAACATGAACACCCTGAATCGCAAAAGCAACCGCACCATCGGCAATCAATCCGGCTTCACCCTCATCGAAATCATCGCCGTCCTGGTTCTCCTCGGTATCCTGGCGGCGGTGGCGATCCCCAAGTATCAGGATTTGCAGACCGAGGCCAAACAAAAGGCTACCGAAGGAGCCTTGGCCGCCGGTGCCTCAACCCTGACCATGCAATACGCCAAAGATCTCTTGGGTGGCGCCAACCCCAACACGTGGACTTATAATGATGAAGACGTGGCCTTAGGCGATTTCACCATGACCCTTGTGGGAGCATGTGGAGATCGTGCATCCAGCGTAACAATCACAGGCGCACCAGATAACTATGATTTGGCGAATATTGACGCAGAATTCAAAACAAAAAGCTTTACCATCTGCGATGCAGCAGCTGCTGGCGACGGTGACTAAAAAAAAATCAGACACCATTTCCTGACCCCACTCCCAAGCATCCCCTCTTACCCCCGGTCAGCATCATCCTGGCCGGGGGGATTTTTTATTCTCTCCTACACCCAAATCACTGGACAACGCAGATCAATTCCTGGCCGCCGTCTCTGTACATATCCAAGGAGACAGCCCCATGTCTGCAAACAACCCAAAAATGGGGACAGACCCCATTTCCTGACCCCATTTCCTGACCCCATTCCCAAGCACCCCCCCGACCAGCATCATCCTGGCCGGGGGGATTTTTTTCATTCTTTCCCGCACCCAAATCACTGGACAACTCGGATCAATTCCTGTACGCTGTCTCTGTACATATCAAAGGAGACACCCCATGCTGCAAACAACCTATACTCAAGCCAGGGCCAATTTGGCCGGGCTGTGCAACGAGGCTTCCGAAAACCGGGAGGTTGTGCTCATCCGGCGCCGAAAAGGCGGCCATGTCGCCCTGATCGCTGCCGACGAACTGGCCAGCCTGCTGGAAAGCGCCCACCTGCTTCGCTCGCCTAAAAACGCCGAGCGCCTGCTCGCCGCCCTTGAACGGGCAATGAAGGGCGGAGGAGAACCGGCGTCCATCGCATCGCTCCGCACCGAGGTCGGCCTTGCCGACCAAAAGTAAAAAGCGGGAGGCTGTCTTCCAGCCGGAGTTCCGCGAAGACCTTGCCTACTGGGTCAAGACCGATCGCCGGATAGCCCTGCGCTCCTTTGAATTGATCGAGGCGATCATCCGCGACCCGTTCAAAGGAATCGGTAAACCGGAACCACTCAAATATCTTGCCCCCGGCACCTGGTCCCGTCGCCTGACCCAGGAGCACCGCTTCGTCTATCTGGTCCGCGACGACCGAATCGATTTTCTCCAGGCCCGCTATCATTACTGAAAAGAGGGATAATTAAAAAGGCCGCCTCCAGCCGCGCTTTACCAGGAAACACTTGAGATAATGTTTGGGTTAACCCGTAAAAATAACTTGGAGGGCGTGGTTTTCGGCGCCACGGAAAGGGATGCGGCTTTATTTTTTGGATAGAGAACGGGAAACAGCCCGGCTGCGCAAGGCCCTTGCTTCGCCGGAGCCGGTATTTGTGGTTCTTTACGGCAGACGCCGCTGCGGCAATTCTACCCTGCTGCAAAATGTAGCCGGTAAAAATGACGTATCCTTACCGGTTGACAACAGGCCGGAGTTTTATTTCTTACTCACATTGCAATCCGCAGATCGATTTCGTCGTACCCCACCCGCGGAGCCAGCCGGTTGTCCTCCTGCCTGGTTTCCAGCAGTCCGACCTGGACGAGAAAGCGCACATCATCGGCGACATTCTTGATGTCCCGCTTGACCATACCGGCCAACTGGTTGATTGAGGAGGGCTTGCCGGCCTTGACCGCATGGAGCAGTTCCAGCCGCCGGGGGGTCAACGCCTTGCGGAAGGCCTCGACACTGACAAAGGAAACCCGGTCCTCCGCCCGCATCTCTTCCCCCCGCGCCAACTCCTCGCCGACCGCCACAAAATCATTAAGCGCGGCATTAAAATCCCGAATGCCGACCCGCATGGTTCTCACTTTCATCGCTCCCTCCGCTTAAAATTTTCAACATCAGCCAAAAAATCATCCGCCAGTTGCCGCAGGGAATGAAAACCATAAGGCTCTTCCCGGTCGAGGTAGTGACGATGGTCTCCCTTTCCTTCCCCATTGTCGTAACCGATGACTCTTTGCCCGGACACGATATAGACCAGGGAATACTTGAAACCATGAGGCTTGTCCGATGACACGGGAATCCGCCACAACTTGATCTCAACGGTGTTGCCGAGTTCATCCGTAACTTTTTCGTGCCTGATCAGCGTCGCCCTCATATTGGTATGATAGACCAATAATGCCGGCCTGTCAACCTTGGGGCCAGTCAACAAACAAACATGCGGAAGTCAGGTGCATAATCGGCGAGGGGCGGGTATAATGCCCGGCCATGAACGAGCGTAAAATAACCCGACAGATACGGGTCGGATCGGTGGCGATCGGCGGCGGCGCGCCGGTGGCGGTGCAGTCGATGACCAATACCGATACCCGCGATATTGAAGCGACCGTGGCCCAGGTCAAACGGCTGGAAGAGGCGGGCTGCGAGATCATCCGGGTGGCGGTGCTTGATTTGGAAGCAGCCGCCTCCATCCGGGCGATCCGGGAACGAATCGCCATTCCCCTGATCGCCGATATTCACTTCGACCACCGGCTGGCGATTGCCTCCCTGGAGCATGGCGCCCAGGGAATCCGGATCAATCCCGGCAATATCGGCGGCGAGGAAAAGCTGGCCAAGGTGGCGGCCGCCGCCAAGGCCCACCAGGCCCCGATCAGGGTCGGGGTCAACTCCGGCTCGGTGGAAAAGGATATTTTGCAGAAACACGGCCATCCCACCCCGGCCGCCCTGGTGGAAAGCGCCCTCCGCAACGTGGCCCGGCTGGAGCGGCTGGGTTTCGGCCAGCTCAAAATCTCGCTCAAATCATCGGATGTCCTGACCACCATCGCCGCCTACCGGCAATTGAGCGCGGCCTGCGATTACCCTCTTCACCTGGGGGTTACCGAGGCGGGCGGGCTGATCGCCGGTACGGTCAAATCCAGCGTCGCTCTGGGGATATTGCTGGCCGAGGGCATCGGCGACACCCTCCGCATCTCGCTGACCCGCGATCCGGTGGAGGAAATCCGGGTGGCCTACGAGCTGCTCCGCGCCCTCCGCCTGCGGGAACGCGGCCCGGAACTGATCTCCTGCCCCACCTGCGGCCGCTGCCAGGTCAATCTTTTCGGCCTGGCCGAGCAGGTGGAGGCCCATATCCAGAAAATCACCACCCCCCTTAAAATCGCGGTGATGGGCTGCGTGGTCAACGGCCCCGGCGAGGCCAAAGAGGCGGACATCGGGGTGGCCGGCGGCCACGGGGTGGGGATCATCTTCAAAAAGGGCAAAATCTTCAAAAAAGTGCCGGAAGCGGAATTGCTGCAAGTCTTTCTCGCGGAAATCGACCAGATGACCGAAGACCAGCCGCCTTCCCCTGACATCAAAGACATCAAATAACGAGGCTTTCCATGCGTTTCTCCCAACTGCTGCTGCCGACCCTCAAGGAAGACCCGGCCGAGGCCGAGGTCATCAGCCACAAGCTCCTGTTGCGGGCGGGCTATATCCGCAAGCTCACCGCCGGGGTTTACTCCTACCTCCCCCTGGGGCTGGCCGCGATCCGCAAGGTGGAACGAATCGTGCGGGAGGAGATGAACCGGGCCGGGGCCCAGGAACTGCTGCTGCCCATGGTCCAGCCCGCTGATTTATGGCAGGAATCGGGCCGTTGGGAAAAGTACGGGCCGGAACTGCTCCGCTTCACCGACCGCCACCAGCGGGAAAGTTGCCTCGGCCCCACCCACGAGGAGGTAATCACCGATCTGGTGCGGAAAAACGTCCATTCCTACCGCGACCTGCCCCTTAATCTCTACCAGATTCAGACCAAGTTCCGGGACGAAATCCGCCCCCGCTTCGGCCTGATGCGGGGCCGGGAATTCATCATGA
>DIKC01000001.1:6613-7879 GCA_002421565.1 Desulfobulbaceae bacterium UBA5628
CGGACACCGGCACCATCGGCGGCAGTTTTTCCCACGAATTCATGGTCCTGGCCGCCACCGGCGAGGACACGGTGGTGATCTGCCAGCACTGCGAATATGCCGCCAATATGGAAAAGGCCGAGGCCCGGGAAGAGGATCTGCCGTCCAGCGCCCCGGCCCCCCTGCCGCTGAACAAGGTCGCCACCCCCGGCAAAAAAAGCGCGGCCGAGGTCTGCGAATTTTTGCAAATTCCCACCGACGATCTGGTCAAGACCATGATTTATCTCGCCGACGGCAAGCCGGTGGCGGTGATGGTGCGGGGCGACCACGAGGTGCAGCCGGTCAAACTGCAAAATCTGCTGGGGGCCAATGAGGTGGATCTGGCCGATGAAGGGAAGATCGCGGCCCTCACCGGCGCTCCGGCCGGGTTCCTGGGGCCGGTGGGCCTTGCCCTCCCAATCGTGGCCGACCGGACGGTTATGAACATGGCCAATTTCGTCACCGGCGCCAATGAAGCCGACCACCATCTGCTCAACGTCAACCCTGACCGCGACTTCAAGGTAACCAAACAGGGCGACCTGCGGATGGTCGGCGAGGAAGACCTCTGCCCCCGCTGCGGCGGCAAGCTGGCCCTGACCAGAGGAATCGAGGTGGGCCACATCTTCAAGCTGGGAACCCAATACAGCGAGAAACTCAAGGCGAATTTTCTCGACAATCAGGGGGCGGAACAGCCCTTCATCATGGGTTGCTACGGCATCGGAGTCAGCCGCACCGTTGCCGCGGCCATCGAGCAGAACCACGACAAGGACGGGATGATTTTNNAGGTGGGCCACATCTTCAAGCTCGGCACCAACTACAGCGAGGCCCTGAACGCCACCTTCCTCGACCAGACCGGGGCGGCCCGGCCCTTTATCATGGGATGCTACGGGATCGGGGTCAGCCGGACGGTGGCCGCCGCCATCGAACAAAACCACGACCGGGACGGGATGATCCTGCCCCTGCCCCTGGCTCCGTTCCAGGTAATCCTCCTCAATCTTACCCCCAAGGACGAGGCGATCAGCGCTGCCGCCGAAAAAATCCACGACGAGTTGCAGGCCGCCGGGGTGGAGGTGTTGCTGGACGACCGGGACGAACGGCCGGGCGGCAAATTCAAGGACGCCGACCTGATCGGGATTCCCTTCCGGGTCATGGTGGGCAAGCGCTTCAAGGAAAACGGGATGGTGGAAATCCGCCGCCGGGCCGACGGCGAGACCAGCGAAGCCCCGGCCGCCGAAGCCGCCGCCACCC